>JBEKTA010000058.1:0-8275 GCA_049516515.1 Methanoregula sp.
GGTGGATGGACTGATCTTCTTGCGACAACCGCAGCAACACCGATAACGACAATGCAGGTGACAAATGCGGCAGCAAGTTCTCCCAGAGCCCCCCCCGTGACAACCGCAACCATCCCGATATAAATGGCTGCAACCGCTGCAGCATAGGTGATCCCCCAGCGAGGATACCAGTATGCCGCGATCACGATCGGAATATAAAGAAGGTTCGTGGCAACAGCCGCGGTACCATAATGGAGCGCGAGAATGTTGACGAGAATCGCGAGGATCGTTGTGGTGACAATAATAAACAGCCAGAGATCCACAAAACTTTCTTCACGTTCCAGAGAGAGAGATGTCCATCCTGTCATTGATTCGCACCGTCGGGCAAGAACTCTGACGAGGGAAAAGCCTCCCTGACGCCCTTCTCGTTCCTTCCCCGTCTATGATTCCACATTGCACAAATGGATATTAATAAGTTTTGGTTTTCGGATTGCCAACCACAAATAGTGAGAGCAGCATTTGAACAAGGGGTTGATAAAATGCCATATTTTTGGATTTTTGTCTGATTGCCGGACGAGACCGGGCATTTCACCGGTTCATAGCGCTATTTGGCATGTCATGATAAAAGAGTCTTATAAAAGATACTGATCCGATCATCCGCAGATATTACCTTACCCGAAACCCCATTGGGCAAGCGTCGTATGAGAGGGATCGACATCTTTCCAGTTCCAGCCAAGTGCCTCGATGATCCGGGCGATCGGCTGCTCGATAGTCTTTTCAAGCATCAGTTCCCAGTCAGGGACAAACTCCTTTGGCACCTGATCGGCATACTCGAAACAGAGCACGTCAGTCTTGGGGTACTTCCCGGTCACGGCTTTTATGTAGATGCGCTTTGGCTTGCTGCCCTTGCCAAACTCCGTGTGCAGGTACTGGTTGGCGTACCGGGCACCTCTGACCTGGGCATCATCGGTCTCGTAATCGTCAAGAGATTTGCCGATCCCGCCCGGTATGCCGGCCTCGTCAAGCGTGAACTTCCCGGCCCGGTACTTGGTAATGATACCGCCGAGATATTCCTTGATCTCGGAATAGTCAGTACCTGCAAGGATCATCTCCATCACTTTTGACTGGACCGTTTTTGTGATCTGCGGTGTGTCGCTGCGCCGGATCTCGAACCCGACAATATCGATCTGGTCAGCGTCTTTTCCTTCCTTCCAGACGAGTCGTCCCGCGTACCGCTTCTTTTTTCCTGCCTGGAAGAACCGGGCATAGATCTTCTCGAACTTGATCGAGAAGTAATGGGTGTCAGCGTTAAGTTCACGCTTTGCGAAATCCTGGTAACTCGCATTGAGTTGTTTTTCGAGCATCCTCGCCGTCTCTATGGTTTTTTCCCGGTCGAGCGGTGGGATCTGCACCATGCAGGAATCCGTATCGCCGTAGATCACCTTGTAGCCCTGCTCCTCAATGACGCGCCGGGTGTGCTCGATTATCGCACGGCCCACCGAAGTAACCGCGGCGCCGATCTCCCGGTCGAAGAGCCGGAACCGGGTGTAGCCCGAGACCCCGTAGTAGGTGTTCATGATCACCTTGAGTACATTCTGCTGCATATCGTAGAGGAAGTATTGCGGCGAGCCATAGGGAAATGTGTTACGGAGATTTTTTCGTGCGTCCCGCTCCTTTAAAAGTTCCGAGAGGATACTCCGGGTCAGCCCGTCAGGGTGTTTCCTGAACCGGATGCCATTCGGGGCCACGAGTTCGCCGTCGGGGTCTTTTGTCTCGGGCGAAGCATTGATCGTCATCATCGCCATCGGGTAGAGCGATTTCAAATCGAGCACCACCACGTTCTCCCGCACCCCCCGGCTCGGCTCAAAGACCGTCGCCCCTTCAAATTCCTCGGCATTCGCAAAACCCTTCGAGGGCAGGACATACTTCCCGTGCGCTTTCCTTAGGATGTAGACATCGATCACGCTTGAGGAGTTCAGTGTCTTGTCCAGGGGACAGCCGACGTAGCGGGCAATCTCCCGGTAAAAACCGATGATATTATCCTTTTTGTTAATCGCAACGCAGAGCTCGACATCCTTGAAGTTGTATTCGACAAGAAGTGCCGGCTGCTTTTTCCAGAGATCGGAGACCGTGCCGGTGTACCGTACCTTGCGCTCCCCCACTTCCTCTTCTGCAATCGCATCGAGCCGGTAGGACTCTTTCTGGGTCGAATGCATTTTTTTGTAGCCAGTGAGAAGATCGAAGAGTGCCCGGCCGCGGAGAGCGTTTCTCTCGGTCATACCGGGCAGGCGGGCGAGCATGACCGGCGAGAGACCCAGTTTCTCCATCCTCCCGGTGATATATGGCATATCGAAGTCGACAAAGTTCCACCCGGACAGGACATCGGGATCGCGCTCGGCAATATACGCACCGAACGCTCTCAACATGGAAACTTCGTCGGCATATGTGCAGATCATGTGGGAACCTTTCCGGAAACAGCCGTTTACAAGACCGCCGGCAATCTCCTTATCCGCAATCTCGGCTGGCATCGAGGCTCCCCCGAACAAAAAGGTGACGTAATCGTCATCAAACGAGTCATGGCAGGTAATGCAGGTGATCGCGTCCCGCTGGGTATCCGGGAAGCCCCGTTCGTCCTCGCACTCGATATCGATCATGCAGACCCGGGCCGGGGCATCGACCTCGGCAGGCACGACTGCATGGTACTCCACGGTCGTACCGGGTACAGAAACGGCTCCGGTAAGTCCGCAGTCGATCATGAACCTGGTCGCAAAGGGGATATCTGCCTCAAAATGACGGTACCGTTCCCTTACCTCCCGCACATCACCCGGACGGACCGTGTACAGCCGTTTGAGTTTCTCGCCCCGGATCGATCGGTATATCATATCGGGCTCGACCGTTACCTGGGGTGGGTGCGACTGACCGATCTGTTCTTCGGGCACATAGAAGTACGGCAGAAAGCCGGTCACGTCAATCCTGTGTGCCGATCCTCCCGCATCCCGCCCGAAAATGTGAATAATCGGCCCGTCAGGACTGTTACTGTACTCCACCTGGTTGATCGCGATGATCAGTGAACCGGGCTCCTCAAGTGTGCGGGTGACGGTCAGCGTTTCCGGGGATCTCATAACCTGTGCGGGCATTGTCTATGGCACCACCGTGTGGCAGAGATCCCGGACAAACGTCCCGGCCTGTGCCATCCCTGCTTCTTCCCTGGCATCAAGTTTCCATTGTTCGATGCCGCAGATGCCGGCATGCCCGACCCGGACCGGCACGCCAAGCGAGCACCCGGTAATACCATATTCACCATCAAGAACCGCAGAGCATGGAACGGTATCCCGTGTATCGGAAAGCAGCATCCGTATGAGGGAGGCAATGTGATAGGAAGGCCCAAAGACCGTCCCGCCTTTCCCCCTGATCACTTCCATGCTTGCGCCACGGAGTTCATGGAGGATCTCGTCACGCTGGTCATCCGCGACCGGTTCGGGAAGCCGGGAAAAAACCGGCACCTGGTACTCACCATGCTCTCCGAGGACAACCGCCGGGCCTTCCATACCATGGTTTTTGAGGGTAAGGGCAAAGCGTGCACTGTCCAGCTGGCCGCCAAATCCGATACACCGCTCCCGGGGAAAGCCGGTGAGATGGTGCAGGAGAAAATTGTTCACGTCCATGGGGTTTGTCACGGAAATAAGGAGGCCGGAAAACCCGTCGAGCAGCCGGGCGCATTTCCGTGTCACGGGAAGGTTGACGGCAAGGAGATCTGCCCGTGTCTTCACGGCCGGTGTCCGGGGAAGGCCAGCCGCAAAAATGCAGATATCGGCGTCCCGTATATCGCGGACCCCGGTACTAACCGTGACCGGGAGACCGGTATGCCGGATATCGAGCACCTGCGCCTTGAGCAGGCTTTTGCTCTGATCGTACAGGGTAAGCTCGTCGACAAGTCCCAGGGCGGCAGTAATGTAGGCCACCTCCCCCCCGATCCTTCCGACACCCAGCACTGCAAGCCTGGCCATTTCACATCCTGTAGTAGGTATGAATCTCCTGAATTTAAGTGGATGCCGACCGGGTGAAGGCCTGCCAAAAAAAGATGCTCTTTATTATTCCATCTAACCTCGTATTGGGCTTATTTTCGGAAAAACTCACTATTGAGTGGCTTAAATGGAAGTTTTTACGGTGCAGGGAATTCATGGATTTACAATAACCGTCCCTTTTATCGCCGAATTATCCGCGCAGTGATAGCCATACGTTCCCGGTATGGTGAATGTGAACTGGTACCGCTGGTTGCTTTCAAGCAGGGGAGAGATGAA
Source organism: Methanoregula sp. (assembly GCA_049516515.1). Lineage (GTDB taxonomy): Archaea > Halobacteriota > Methanomicrobia > Methanomicrobiales > Methanospirillaceae > Methanoregula. The sequence goes on from JBEKTA010000058.1 coordinate 4,281, forward strand.
CGAGTCTGGATCCTTGGGATCAGAAGTGACGATATGACGCCCCATATCGAAGTTTAGCCAAGTGACAGTAGTACCACGGTCGACCACAAGTATCTGGGGATTGAAACTGACACCTCCTATCAGGATCGTAGTTTGTGGAGTATAGTATGGTGTCGGGGGTACTGGAGGCGAAGACGAATTTGTGCACCCCATCACAAAAAGGAGCGCGACTACTAAGAGGAGTATGCCGGCCAACCGCATCGAGGGATCGGATTGGATGTGCATATAGAACGCTCGTTCCATGCCATTAAATGTTCGCGGTTGGCTCTGTGAAAGGGTGCCAAGATGAGTTCGCACGAAAGTGCGTCCGATAAAGAAGTCAATGTAAAATTGATACCTACTAAAGAGACGAATTACCAGTTTTCCTTTGTAGTGCAGCCTTCTTCAGTAAAACTGCTCTTGCGTGACCAGGAACATTTTGTGTATAACTCTTCGAAACCGGAAGCCCCCGGCGTGGAATACAAAATATCCATGGTAACAGGTGCGCCGCATTTCGGGCAGTTTTTTACAGGCTTGATCTGATTATAAGGATCATCCATGTGCTATTTGGGCCATCCCTAGCCCTTAATGATTTCTTGTTCCATCCTGATGCCATTCATGAGGGTATGTCTTGGTGGGCATACAAGGGGAAACATTTCCCAAAACTGCTCAAAGAGTCGTGCGGTAATTGCAGGGGATTCTCCAGAGCCGGAACTCGTATATCTCATAAGTGTTTTTTATACATCATGGATGAGGCCCCGGATTGGTTCAAAGAGGGGGTTGCTCTTTACGAAAAAGGTGATTACCAGCGTGCAATAAAAGCATTTGATAAAGCAATCGCCATTGATCCTACAATTGCCGAAGTATGGAATAATCGTGGATTGGCTTTAATTCAGACAGAACAATATCAAGAGGCTCTTCTGTCCATCAACAAAGCACTATCTGTCAATCCCAATTACGAAAATGCAAAAAAAGCAAAAAAAATCGTTCTTGATCTTTTAAAAGATCTGCATAATGCGAATAATGCGCCGGGACCGGCAGGATCCACGCTGCCACAGGTTCCTGAAGTACTGTCACGGAAACACTCAAAAATTTTTGTGACAACGATCATTGTTATCGTGCTCATTGGAGTTACCACCGGCGGAGTGCTGATCATGAAAAGTATGCAGAATAACGCTGGCACCCCCCTGTCTGCGGCACCCGGGCCAGAACCAATGACAGTCCCGACACAAGTACTGACTACAAGTTCTGTATCGACCACAACGCAACTTCTTGCAAGCAGGCCCGGGGATATTCCGCTTGGAAGAGGACAATTTGTGTTCAACGATTCTCTCGGAAATTCTGATCGTCCAATAACAGTATACACCTATCGGCCGGCATCGTGGAACCAGTCCGGGCCTATCCTGATCGTGATGCCCGGTGCTGGCCGGACCGGTGAATCCCCGCGGGACACATGGGTGCCGTATGCGGATGAGTACTCCAGTATTGTCCTTGTCCCTGAATTTTCGCAGCAATACTATCCCGGCGACATGTTCTATCCGCTGGGGTACATCTACGGGGCCACAAATTGGGAGCCCAAAACAAACTGGACCTATATGGCTATTGAGCATCTCTTCGATTATGTGAGAAACGGGACCAGGGCAACAACACCCACCTACCTCCTCGACGGGCACAGCGCCGGCGGCCAGTTTGTCCACAGACTGGTGACATTCATCCCCGACGCCCGGTACAGCAGGGCAGTCACCGCAAACGCCGGGCTATACATGATGCCGGACTACTCCATCTCCTATCCGCTTGGCCTCAAGGATTCACCCCTCCCGCAGACCGAGCTTGCGACGGTCTTTTCCCGGAAACTGATCATCATGTCCGGGAGCCACGACACCAACCCAAACGATACGAGCCTTGCAAATTTCCCGGCTGCTGAGGCAGAGGGCAGCACCCGGTTTGCTCGGGCACAGTTTTACTACGCGACCGCACAGGAGCAGGCAACAGAGCTCGGCGTCCCGCTTAACTGGGAATACCATGTAGTGCCGGGAATCGGGCATGATGAGGCAGGAATGGCAGGGCCGTCCGCAGAGATGCTATTTAACGAGAGTTGAGGCAAATGACCTGTGGAAACACATATTCGTTCAGGTTTCTGTGAGCAAGGCTAGAGAAACGATTTTAGATTGTCGAAAACATTGAGAAATCAGCACTACCCTTATTGCACCGGATTCCCTTGTGGACAATTTATATAGTATTTCTACTGAAGGGCATCGTTTCGGTATGGTTTGAAAGTGGCCATACAGTGAATGGGGTGTCGAGGATTACCAACGACGATTTTAGTGAATAATGAGAGAAGAGAATGACTTATCACAGTCGAGAGAAAAAGATTAATTTCGTTTGGTAGATACGATTGCCAGACCTGCAATAACGGAAGCAATAACGGAGACTGCCGCTGGAATCGGTGCCCGAGTGGTCATCGGAATCGTAGTGGTAATACCATTTGACGCTGGTGCCGGAGGCATAGTCGAAGCAGGTGTCGGTGCTATGGTCGATGAAGGAACCGGAGTTGAAACCGTGGTGGTGGATCCCCCGGAGGAGTTATAGTAATTATAGTTGTTTACAACTGATGAGTCTGATGATGTAGTCGGTTCTAAAGTCGATTCTGTAGTCGATACTGTGGTTGATACTGTGGTCGGTCCCGCCGTTACCGGACCTATATCTGGGCTGACCGCCTCGTTGGTATTGCTCGCACCCCAGGCAATAACACCAACATTACCTCCAACGTCGCCTGCAACCGGTGTATATGTGTTCATCGATGTTCCTGTAGAGAGGCGTTTCCATCCGGAACCAAAGTTAATATTCCACTCATAAGCAGTTACAGGTGCATCTGATGGCGAAACTACTGCCGTCAGAACACTACCGACTTGAGGTATGCCGGTGATTGTTACTGACGAAACCGCCGGTATGGCAATCGGTATGAGTGTCGGTTTGACTGAGATTGATGAAACTATTGAAATTGCACTGGCCGGTGCACCGACACCCGTTGCTAAAGCCACGATAACAACCATGCACAGGATGAATACGATCCTGTTTGAGAACTGCCCAATTGGTTTAATCATATTTTCTCACACCGGAAATCCCAATGGTTGGCACATTCTATCGTTACCGGTATTTCATTCAGGATCTTCCCATTGGGATATAGGGTAACAGATACCTTTGGCTCGAACATTGAGAATAATCCAATCCTTTTTTTGAGGGATATATATCTGCCGAAATTATCTCTGTTTTTTATATATCGAAAGAGGTATAGGTTAACGGGGATGAACGCCAATGTGAGAGTTAATCCCTTAATGATTAACAGAAACCAGATTGGAAGCGTGATGAAATTATGGTCGAGTCTGGGTATAGTAGTAGAATCCTACAAAGCAGTAGTGTGAACAATTAAAAACTATATTATACGGATTGCAAAATTTACGAGATCCTGATAACCCAAACTACCCATGTGAAAGTGCATATTCGAAGCCACTTCCCCCAATATTCCGATGAGGACATTTTCAAACCTTTCACTGTCCAGAGTGCGCATGAAAAACAGAGCGTGTAAATCCACCCAAAAAGATGCTCTTTATTATTCCATCTGGCCTCGAATTGGGCTTATTTTTAGAAAAACTCGCGATTGCGTTGCGGAAATAAAAGTTTTTACGACGCAGGGAATTCAGTGCGAAAAGTACCTCGAATCAGGCAGATTGATTACAAAATTTTGGGCGAGTTCTATGATTATCGGGGAACTCTGGAGAAATCGTTATTCTCGCTTGCAAACACTGTCGGCACCATGGGGAAAAGCAGTTGCCCCTACTCAATTGAAGCAGCCCCTCGAAAAAAGATTAGTTCCCGTTCTTCCGGAACAGGAAGATCACACCGCACAGGCCGAGCGCTCCAAGGACCGGGACCGCATCGAGCCCGGACCGGGGCGTATTGGTAGGCAGCGGCGGAGC
>JBEKTA010000059.1:0-8183 GCA_049516515.1 Methanoregula sp.
CGCGCTCTACCTGAGTCAACTTCGAAAGCTCTACATACGCCCTGATTTCGCATGGCCGGAGCATCACCAGCACCTTCGCGTCCTTTGAGAAGAGACGCCTCAGGTACACGGCTCCGTTCACGTCGAAGTAAGGATTAAAGAGAGATAGAGAGCGGGCCTCCTTCCGATAGATCCGGTGACGAACGGTCTCACCAGCCTCTTCAAACCCGAAGACGAGGTGGCGCTCACCCTTTAAGAACAAGGTAACCGCATCTCTTATACGCGCTGTATCAGTCCTTTTTCCCCTCATCCTTGGCATCCTTCAACTCTTTGTACATGCCCCCAACCTTTTCAACAAACCGGCGTGCTTCACTTGCGCTCACCCAGAAGAGCTTGAGACGGCTGTCCATCGAGAATGCGCTGAGCATCTCTTTGAGAGAATACTGGGTCTCGAGCTTGAATTTCGGGAGATACACCATGACCCGCCGGGCTGACGCGGACTGCTCCAGCGCCGAGAGGTTGGCCGGGCCGAGATACGATTCTGCTGCGGAGAGGTTGTTTTCTCTGGGGAGGAGGATAATCATGGAGAGCCCCGGTCCGCTGGTGGCAGTATAGGGCAGGGAGAGCATCTGGAGGTCAGGTGTTTCTGCGTAGGGATAGACAGCGTCCTCATCGGTCCGCTGCATCATTTTTGCCGTCACTGTTGTGCCATCAGGTCTGGTGAACGGGGCATCGCTCGTCTGGTTGGCATCGAATTGTTTCTGCCATGTGCCCTTGAAATAGACGGCGTTCGTGATCACCAGCCGGGTCATGGGATCGATACTGCCCGCTGGAAGGAGGTTCTGGATCTTGTTATTGGTTTTCCCCGCTACCCAGTCATTGATTGTCTGGCGTGAAGCATCCGGTTGGCCGGCAAAATCAAGGTTTGTCGTGTTGGCGCTGTAGTACTGTTGTGCTATACTGGTGTACCCGGGAAGGAAGGTGTATGTCTTCTCAGCCCAGAGTGCGTTTGCCGTGCTCAGGGTGTAGCCTTCATTCCCGCTGTTGATCCCGGCGTTGACGGCAGCGAATCCCTCCCTGACGCGGGTATTATTCACCGGAAAATAAAAGACTGACCGGATCTCATCAGCGGTTGTCCCATGAGCACCCTCGTAGGTGAGGGCGAGGGCAGAAGAGATGGAGAACGGGGAGAAGAAGATATTGCCTCCGCTCGCTGCAGTCTCCTGTGCGATCTCATGGTACAGGTCTGCGGAAAACCGGTTATTTGCATCGGTAACACTCAGGTTAAGGGCTCCTTCCGGTTGGCCGGCGCCTGTCTGAACCGGTGGTGTGAGCAGTTCCAGGCTCCCGTTATCACAACCGGCGCACGTGCCGGAGGCAGGTGAACTGGTGCACCCTGCCATCATCACCAGAAGAAGAATGAGAACGGATGCGACAGCCAGTACTTTCCCGGTGCAGGATTTCATGGAAGATCCTAGGAGAGCGTTTATGTTAAATCTGGCGTTGACTGCGGATCTTTTCGCAGCTATTCTTCCGTTACTGTGCCGGGGTAACTGACCGATACCTGTATAAATCCTGCCGCCGACAACCCTTTCACCGGAGGAAAAGCCGGAAACGGGTGGTTTTCACATGAGTGATTGTAAAAAATATCTTGCGGAACTCATCGGGACTTTTGTCCTCGTCTTTATCGGGACCGGAAGTGCTGTTGTTGCAGGAAAAGAGATCGGATTTCTCGGGATTGCCCTTGCCTTTGGTATCTCCGTCCTTGTCATGGTCTATGCAATCGGGCAGATCTCCGGGTGTCATGTCAACCCGGCAATAACGATCGCAATGCTCGCAAACGGGAAGATCGGGTCAAAGGACGCAGCGATGTATATCGTTGCGCAGTGCATCGGCGCGGTCATTGCCTCGCTCGTCCTGCTCACGATCATGACCGGCCTCGCGGGCTACGATCTTGCCACAAACGGCCTTGGCCAGAATGGATACGGGGTGGCATCCCCCGGGGGATTTCCCCTCGCGTCAGGTTTTATCGCTGAGGTTGTCCTGACCTTTATCTTCCTGATGGTGGTCTTTGGGGCAACGAGTAAGAAAGCTCCTGCAGGCTTTGCCGGGATCGCCATCGGGCTGTCGCTTGCCATGATCCACATGGTCGGTATCCCGATCACCGGGACCTCGGTGAATCCGGCACGAAGTCTGGGCCCCGCGCTCGTTGCCGGCGGGACCGCACTTGCCCAGCTCTGGGTGTTCATCCTTGCGCCGATCATCGGTGCGCTGGTGGCGGCGGTTGTCTGGAAATATCTCTTTGAAGAAAAAATGTCACCGGCATAAAGCCGGTCGCTCACTTTTTTGTTCCCGTCTGCTCCTTTTTCATCGCTTTTGCCTTCAGATTTTTTGGCATCAGTTCTATTGCATACCGCAGTGCCGTCCGGGGCATGACGCTTTTGGTTCGCATGACATAGGTAAACACCTCGGCCTGGTGCTGCCGGCTCGCCTCTTTTAAAAGCCAGCCGTAGCCTTTCTGCACCATATCATCGGTATCGGTCAGGAGCAGGTTGGCAATCTCAATCGCCTCTGTGAGAAACGTCCCGTGCTTTGCCGGGACAATCAGGGAAACTGCGGCCGCCCGGCGCATCCACCGGTTCCCTGACTGCGTCCACCGTTTCAGCTCGGCCGTATATTCCGGGTATTGTTCGATAAAGTCCCCTATCGTGTGGTTGCAGAACCCGTCGCACGAGGCCCAGTTGGTGATGTAGGTATCGATCCAGCGCCGGAACACCGCAAGATCCTCCCGCTCGTACCGGCTGGAGAGGGCATGGGCCCAGTTCGAGACGACAAATGATTCCTCGATGTACCCGGAACGGTAGAGCTCTTCGCAGAGCGCGAAGATCTCCTGTTTGTCCCGGTGCTGTATCTCCTTCCAGTACTTTTTTGCAATCGCCATAACGGCCGCAGTTTTCAGGCCGTAGCACCGGATCTCTTCCCTGAAAAACCGCCGGGACGTTTTTTGGATCTGCGGATCCGCCTGTGCTTTGAGGTCCTGACGGATGTGTACGATCACCGGGTCCATGAAACAGCGTTGGGAGGGATGAGGGATAAGGGATGTGTCAGCGGTAATGCCGGGGCCCGCAACCGCAAGCCCGAAAATTTCCTCCTCAGCCGGTCACCCCGGTCCCTTTTTTGCTTTTTGCTGCCGGACACTGGCTGGCGGCACCGCTTGTATTTCCATTTTCGATACCGAGATACAGCGCCCCCCATGCACAGAGTGCCTGAAGGATCGGGATCAGGGTCCTGCCAAACTCTGTTATCGCGTATTCCACCCGGGGCGGCACCTCTGGGTAGACCGTTCTCTGGATCACGCCGTCCTCCTCGAGCTCGCGGAGCTGCTTGGTGAGCATCTTGGCATTGACCCCCGGAAGTGCTTTCTGCAGCTGGCCAAACCGCATCACATTGTCGCCGAGGTGCCAGAGGATGAGTGGTTTCCACTTGCCGCCGATCACATCCAGCGTTGCCTCGACGGTGCAATGGTAGGTCTTGCCGTTTTTTGTATAGGTCATGGTTACTCCAGTGAAAGTCTGTTACCAGAATAATGGTATTTCCTATTTAATCTGCTGAGGCACATTTTATCTTAATGGTTCTGACAGACCCCTGCAGAAAAGTTTTCACTATCATGACTGCACACGGTGTTCTGTCGGGATTTTCCGCACTCTCGCGGTCAGTAAGGTGATCAGCTATGGAAAAGACACAGATAGGACAGAATTTTTTCATCCCGATGCCGGTTGTTCTGGTCGGGACGCAGGTTGAGGGACGGGCGAATTTCATGGCGGTGGGATGGTGCGCCCGGGTGAACGGAAACCCGCCCATGATTGCCTGCGGGATTGCGAAAAATCACTATACCCCCAAGGGAATGGAGGAGTCAAAGACATTCTCGGTAAACATTCCCTCATCATCTCTTCTGGAGAAGACCGATTACTGCGGTCTGGTATCCGGTGCAAAGACCGACAAATCAGAGGTCTTTGACGTTGTCTATGGCTCGCTTGAGACAGCGCCGATGATAAAGGAATGCCCCGTCTGTCTGGAATGCCGGCTGGTTCAGACGGTGGATCTCCCGACACACAATCTGTATATTGGGGAAATTGTCGGGGCATACGCTGATGAGAGGGTAATACAAGATGGAAAACCGGACTTCTCCGCAATCGACCCGCTCTTTCTGACGATGCCTGACAACCGGTACTGGATGCTCGGGAACTATGCCGGAGATGCATGGGGTGCCGGAAAGAACCTGATGCACCAATCGCACAAAAGTACACAAAAGGGACGGTAACCGTATGGCAACGATTCTTGTCGATCAGGCACTCTGCACCCGGTGCGGGATCTGCTCTGTGGTCTGCCCGATGTCGATTGTCGACCCGGCAGATGAGAACACCCTGCCGAAGGTGCAGGATACAAAAGCCGGCCTGTGCATCTGGTGCGGGCACTGTGAGGTTTCCTGCCCGTCGCAGGCGATTCTCCTGAACTATCTCCCCGACGAGAAAATGCAGATCCCGGCTGCGGCCGGTTCCCTGTCGGCCGGGGATCTCGGTGTTTACCTGAAGAAACGCAGGTCGGTCCGGCATTTCAGTACGGAGCAGGTCTCAAGGGAGGACATCTTGCAGGTCCTCGACATCGCCCGGTACGCTGCGTCAGGTGGTAACGGACAGCCGGTCGAGTGGCTCATAGTACACGATCCCAACGAAGTTCACCGGCTCGCGGGGTTGTGCGTCGACTGGATGAAGACCTTGGAAAACAGCAGCCACCCGATGAGCGGGTATATCCCGACGCTGGTCGCGGACTGGGAAGCCGGGAATGACCCGGTCTGCCGCGGGGCACCTCATCTCGTGATCGCCCATATCCCGGAAGGCAACCCGGTGGCATCGGTGGACGCCCTGATTGCCCTGACCCATTTCGATATCGCTGCGCCGGTATTCGGAATCGGGACCTGCTGGGCGGGATTCCTCTCGATGGCTGCTGCCGCCTATGAGCCCCTGCAGAAAGCGCTTGACCTCCCGGCAGGTCGTAAGTACTCCTACGGCCTGATGTTCGGCCACCCGCAGTACAAGACCTACGGCATCCCGCGCCGGAAACCGTTGAAGGTGACGTGGCGATAGGAAATGACACCGGGAGCAGGAACGATTACTATCACGGATGATCAGGAGAAGGTATGACGGATTACGCAGGTATCGGAAGGAAAAAATTGCGTGAGATTGATGGCGAGGCTGGTGTCAGAGTCGAAGAGACATTAAACAACGTCTGCCCGGATCTTGCCCGTTACCTCATCGAATATTCGTTCGGGGAGATCTATGCCCGGGAGATCCTTGACAACAAAACAAAGGAGCAGGCGGTCGTCGCCGCCCTGACCGCCATGGGTACGGCCGCCCCCCAGCTGAAGGTCCACATCCATGCAGCGCTCCACGTCGGCTGTACCCCCGAAGAGATCCGGGAGATCATCATCCAGATGTGCGGGTATGCGGGATTCCCTGCGACATTAAACGCGATGGGCACGCTTATGGAGGTCTTAAAAGAGACCGGGCTGGCCCTTTCAAAGGTATCCGTCCACGCCGGCTCTGATGGACGGTACGAGCGCGGGAAGGACTGGCTCTCGCGGATTGCACCCGATCAGGAACGTGTGCTCAAAGAGACGTTCGATCCGATAAACCCGGATATTACGCGGTACGTCATCGAGTTCGGCTATGGAGACATCTATGCCCGGGGCATCCTGCCAATCCAGATCCGGCAGGTTGCTACCATCGCCGCCCTCGCCGCAAAAGGTACCGCCCCCTCCCAGCTCAGGTTTCATATCGGCGGCGGGCTCCGGGCCGGCCTTTCCGAGGCTGAGATCGTGGAGATCATGCTGCTGGTATCCATTTACGCCGGGTTTCCGGCGGCATTGAATGGCATCCTCGCCACCCGCGAGGTGGCAGAGGCCCTAAAAGACGAAAAACGGTGAGCGGTGAACATACCCGGGGTGTCTCCCCGGGAAACCTCCCCGCACCTAGAGAAGAACAAAAGATCTGGTGATTGGATATGGCAAAAGTCGTTGCATTCAACGGAAGCCCAAGGAAGGACGGGAACACATCACTCCTGATCGGGCACATGTTTGAGGAACTGGAGAACGAAGGAATCGAGACCGAGCTCGTGCAGGTCGGCAAAAAGAAGGTCCGGGGCTGCACCGCTTGCATGAAGTGTTTCGAGAACAAGGATGGGCATTGTGTCTTTGACAATGATATTGTCAACAGTTGCATCGACAAGATGGTAGAAGCGGATGGCATCATTCTTGGATCGCCGGTGTACTTCCTGGATGTGACCGCGGAAATGAAGGGACTGATCGACCGGGCGGGGTTTGTATCCATGGCAAACGGGGGCCTGTACCGCCGCAGGGTGGGTATGGCCGTCGCCGCGGTCCGGCGGTCCGGGGGCAGCCGTACTATCGACACCATGCTCCACTTCCTGCTAGCTGGCGGCATGGTTGTCCCGGGCTTCCCGGTTCTCGGGGTCGGGAGGGAGATCGGGGACGTGAACAAAGACGACGAAGGTATCGGCCGTGCCCGGGATGCCGCAAAGAACATGGCCTGGCTCATCAAAACGATGAAAAAGGCCTAGGAATCCTGATGATTCGGCGAGGCCGGACATACCAGGTACCCAATCCTTCACAGGATCTCAAAAAAACGGTGAACACATGACGAACGTCATCGCAATCAACGGAAGCCCGCGGAAAACGTGGAACACCGCAACGCTGCTTGAACACGCCCTCAAAGGGGCGGCATCGGAGGGAGCAGAAACAGAACTTGTCCACCTTTATGATCTGGATTTCAAGGGGTGTACCAGCTGCTTTTCCTGCAAGCTTAAAGGAGGGAAGAGTTACGGGAGATGCACCTTAAATGACGATCTGACGCCGGTCCTTGAAACAATCCGGGATGCCGATGCACTTATCCTTGGTTCGCCGATCTACGTGGGAACGGCAACCGGAGAGATGCGGTCGTTCCTGGAACGGCTGGTCTTCCCGTACCTTGTCTATGACCCGGGGCGATCTTCACTCTTTCCAAAAAAGATCCCGACTGGGTTCATCTACACGATGGGTGTTGACGAGCACCGGCTGACAGAGATGGGATACGAATCGCAGTTCCGGCTGACCGGGATGCTGCTTGAACGGATCTTTGGCTCCTCTGAATGGCTCACGGTGACCGACACCCTGCAGTTTGACGATTATGCAAAATACGTCTCCTCGGCATTCGACCCGGCAGCAAAGGCACAACGACGACAGGAAGTCTTCCCTGAAGATTGCAAAAAAGCGTTTGCGCTGGGTAAACGACTCGGCCACACTGGATAAGGTTCGAATACACTGACATTTCACCGGTCAGAGTACCTGCACAGGTACCCGTGCACGTGAAGAAAGGAACCCGGTCCGGTACATATACGTTTATTATTGCCGGGTAAGGCTACCCCATCACCAGTTTGCGGCTCCATTCCCACAAAGAACCCTTCGGCCGCATGCAGTACGGCAGACGCCCCCGCGCTGATGATATGGATGTACTCCTGCCGGTCCATAATCAGCTGAGGACGCCGGATGAGAAAATCCTGTTTGTTCCCTCCGCACTGTTTCCACACCTTTATCTGGGAGGTGCGCCAGATGGTGAGATACCAATAGGAGAAGATATTATGGCCACCGATCCGGTCTGTTTTATGATAGTCGACGAGGATACCGCCCAGTTCAGGAGCGCGTACCGGGATACTGAATACTATTTCTGCTGTAACTACTGCAAGAAGCAGTTCGATGAGAACCCGAAGAGGTACAGCAGGCTCGCAAACGATATGACGGTCGATCTGGGATCCGGTTGCTAAAAGGAGAGCAGGATGTACCGGGGCGTAAGAGTGCAGCCGGGAAAACCCTGTTTTTACCCCGGCGCGACAACAGAATTACTGAACTGTTAACAGGAACACTAAACATGACACCCCCAGAGACGATTGCCGGGACACTGGCCGCAGACGGCCGGTTTTCCCTGATGGCAGAGGCAGTCCGGGCCACCGGGCTTGATTCGGTGCTCGCCGGGAAAGGGCCGTATACGGTCTGTGCGCCGACCGATGATGCATTCAGGCAGCTCCCGGAAGAGACCCTCGCCGCGCTCATGGCCGACCCCAAAGGACAGCTCTTTCGCGTCCTCCAGTACCAT
>JBEKTA010000060.1:0-8181 GCA_049516515.1 Methanoregula sp.
GGACCACACCCTTAGGCGTCCCGGTAGACCCGCTCGTGTAGAGGATGAAGAGCGGGTCTTCTGCGTCCATCACTTCACAGGGGCAGTCCGGCGACACATCCTCCATAATCCCATAGAAATCATGTTCTCTTCCCGGGCGGATTTCAACCGGTGGTTCTCTGCGTCTCCGGTAAATGACGATGTGTTCCACTGAGGGTGCGTTGACTATTGCATCCTTGACAATGGTGATTAGGGGGATCGCCTTGCCGCGCCGAATCGAGATATCTGAGGTAATCACCACTTTTGCTTCTGCATCATTGATCCGCATGTTCAGTGCAGTGGTCCCGAAACCGGCAAAGACGACGCTGTGAACCGCCCCGATGCGGGCGCAGGCAAGCATTGCTATCAGCTGCTCGGGCACCATGGGCATGTAAATACAGACCCGGTCTCCCTTTTTCACGCCTAGTTTTTTGAGGCCGTTCGCAAATTTCATGACCTCGCCCAGCAGGCGCTGGTAAGAGTATACCCGTTCCTTCCCGTCTTCTCCCCGCCAGATCAACGCCACCTTGTTCCGATGGTCACCGGCAACATGGCGGTCGAGACAGTTGGCGGTGATATTCAGCTGTGCGTTGACAAACCATCTGGCATAGGGATACTTCCACTCACAAACCCGGTTCCAGGGTCGGATCCATTCGAGCTCCCGGGCGATCAGATCCCAGAACGCATCGGGATCGGAAAGGAATATCTCATAGGTTTTCTGGTAGTCACCTATCCATGAGGAACGCTTGTACTCCGTATCCGGCGTATAATACTTTGCGTTCTCCACGAGTCTGACATCAAAGTCTTCGTTCATATCTCCCCCAATTTAACATAATTAATCATGTCAAATTGCTATATAAGTTTTGGTGGTATGGGGATATCCCCGGACAGTGAATTTATTTATACATATAAAAATCTCTCTTCTGTGACCTGCTGCCGCGGAAATACATTATAACCCCGATTTGCGCGTGGATCCACAAAAAAAGAAAATACAAAAATCATTATCTATCGGTGTCTTTCAATATTGTATTAATGCTGGAAAGAATGAAGGGATGCATGCTCGGGGCTGCGGTGGGCGATGCCCTTGGCATGCCAAACGAGAGCACGATGCCCGGCCTTACCAAGATGAGGTACGGGTACCGCAGGGCATATAAGGGCCATCCCAATGATAATCTGGCCTCCGGCCAATACACGGATGACACCCAGATAATGATCCTTGTGGCAACTCTGCTGGCCGATGGCCGGTATACGGACGAACGGTACGGCCTTGCCTTAAAAGAGTTCTATTCCCGCGAGGCACTCCGGTTCCCTGACGGTTCGGTATCCGCAGCCTGCGAACATATGTTCTCGGAAAAGGTACTCTCCTGCGGTGTTAAATCCACGACTGCCGGCTGTCTCCCCCCGGCGCTCCCGTTTGCCCTTGCATATCCAGATATTCATGAGGGGACCGAGCGGGCGGTGCGGGCCTGCTCGGTGACCCATACCCACCCGGCAGCCCACGCCGCGGTCTCGACCTTTATCACGCTGCTCTACCACGCGGTGCATGAAAGCCCTGACCCTGTCGGGAGGGCCCGGCAGCAGGCACAGAACGAGGACGAGGTGCTGGGGGGCAAGATCCATAATGCAATCGACCTTGAAAAAGATGGCACAGAAACAGACACTGCAGTCCTTAAGATCGGTAATGATGTCTCGTTGTACCAGACGCTTCCCATTGCATTTTTCCTGATCAGCAGGTACCAGCGCCCTGCCGATCTCCTGACCGTTGCGGCCCATGTGGGCGGAAACACCGATACTATCGGTTTTATCTGCGGGGCGTACCTTGGGGCGAGCAAGGGTATCGATGCAATCCCCGTCGATCTTCTGGAGGGTCTCGAAGACCGGCAACGGATCGAAATACTCTCCCAGCGCATCTTCGATATCTACACCCGAAAACTCGAAACCTGATAATCTGCAAATACCCTAAAAACCGGAACAAATCTTATTTTTGCGATATTTTTCAGAATCCCCGGAATCCCTGCATCCGCTTTCCGCAAAAGGTTAAGTTTTCAGGAATAAAGAGATCCATATATGAAAGTTGCGATTGTCGGGGCTTCAGGGTACGCCGGTGGTGAACTGATCCGCCTCCTGTACCACCATCCTGCTGCGGAGGTAGTCTGCGCCACGTCGCGCAAACTGGCAGGGACACCTCTTGACCAGATCCATCCCCATCTCAAAGGATTCACGAATCTCAAATTCGAGAATCCGTCGCCGGATGCTCTGGATGCAGATGTTGCATTTCTTGCGGTTCCGCACACGGCAGCCATGTCCATCGCGGGAAAACTTCTCGCACGGGGGATCAAGGTTGTCGATTTAAGTGCCGATTATCGTCTCCCAAAGGAGACTTTTGAGAAAGTATACGGCGTCACGCACACGGATTATTTCCCCGCACCCTATGGTATCCCCGAGCTGCACCGGAAAGATTGTGTCAACGCGAAGTTTGTGGCAAACCCCGGGTGTTTCCCCACCGGTGCCACCCTTGCCGCAGCCCCGCTTGCCCGGTACTCAAACACGGTCATCTTTGATTCAAAGACCGGTGTGAGCGGAGCGGGTGACAACCCGTCAGCAACCACCCACTACCCGAACGTCGGCGACAATATTACGCCCTACAAATGGACCAGCCACCGCCACCTCGCGGAGATGAAACAGGAACTCTCAAAACTCGGGTCAACGGCGAAGGTCTACTTCACCCCGCACCTCGTCCCGGTGAACCGGGGGATTCTCACCACCGCTCACATCCTCCTCGAAGAACCCATGGAAACAAAAGAGGTCGAAAAGCTGTACCAGGACTTCTACAGGGACGAGTTTTTCGTCCGGTACCAGAAGCCGATGCTCTCGGCAGTCCGGGGCAGCAACTTCTGCGATCTCATGGTCGAGAGCGAAGGCATGCGGGTGGTCGTGGCGTCAGCGATCGATAACCTTGTCAAGGGAGCAAGCGGGCAGGCCATCCAGAATATGAACATCATGTGCGGGTTTAAGGAAACCGACGGTCTTATCGCAGCCGGGCTGCTACCATAACGGAGTGAACACCATGCTTGTTTCAGAAGCCATGACAAAAAATCCCCTGACCTGTACTGTAGATACCCCGCTCCGCGATGCGGTTGCAATCCTGCGCCAGCATCACATCGGGGGACTGCCGGTGATGGAAGGGGACACCCTTGCCGGGATCATCACGGAATCCGATGTCATCGCACAACTGGAGACCCGGAAACTTTCCGACGATCTCTGGCTCCCGTCGCCCCTTGAGATCATCGAGGTGCCGATGCGGGAATATGTCAACTGGGAGAAGACCAAGGATGCCCTGCGCAATATCGGGGATCTGCCGGTAAAAAAAGTGATGACTCACCGGGTTGTTACCGCAACCGGGGACATGGATATCGAGGCTGCTGCCGCACTGATGCTTAATGAGGGCATCGCTCGGCTACCGGTGCTCGAAGGGAAACAACTGGTCGGAATACTCACCCGTTCCGATATTGTTCAGGCAGTCGGCGCATCCTATTCAAACTGATACATCAAACGCAAAAGTAACCACTACCAGCGGAGGGAACAGGAACATGGTCTATAAGAGTATCTGTGCGGTAAAAGGTGTCACCGCATACGGGGTAAAGGAAGGAAAGTTCGGTCTTGCCCTGATCCGTGCAAGCGGTACGGTGGCCGGCGTATTTACCGAGAACCTCGCAAAGGCGGCCCCCATCGAACTGATGCGCAAGCAGATTAAAGCGGGGAAACTGGAGGCGGTCATCGCCAACAGCGGCTGCGCGAATGCCTACACCGGGAAGAGGGGGTATGAGGATGCCGTCACCATGACAGAATATGCCGGATCCGCATTGGGCGTGGATGATACATCGGTCGGTGTCGCAAGCACCGGTGTCATCGGACGGTACCTCGACCTGCCCCTGATCCGGCGCCAGTGTGCCGATGTGGCTCTCAAACTTACTTCGGATCCGGATGCCGAGGATCGCACGGTTCATGCCATCATGACGACCGACACGCGCCCCAAGCACGCGCTCATTAAAAATGAAAGTTTCACGATCGGGGCGATTGCCAAGGGAAGCGGAATGATTGCCCCCAACATGGGAACGATGCTCTCGTTCATCTACACCGATGCACAGATCGAGGCAAAACCGCTCAAAGTGGCTCTCAAACTTGCCGCACAGCGGACGTTCAACCGGGTTGTTGTCGATGGCGATACGAGCACGAACGATATCGCGCTCTGCACCGCAACCGGCGAGGCCGGGAAGGTTAATGAAAAGGAGTTCTCCATTGCGCTCGAAGTGTGCTGCCGCTCCCTTGCGCAGCAGATTGCGGCTGATGGTGAAGGCGCAAGCAAACTCCTCGAAGTCACCGTCCGCGGTGCCCCGAAAGAGGCCGCAGCTGTAAAGGTCGCCCGGGTCGTGATCGAATCACCTCTTGTAAAGACGGCAGTTTACGGTGAAGATCCCAACTGGGGGCGTGTCATTGCGGCCGCAGGTCGCGCCGGTGTTAAGTTTGACCCGAACGCGGTTTCGCTGTGGATCAGTGACGGGAAAAACCAGTATCCCCTGGTAAAATCAGGAGAGATTATCGCCGATCTGACTAAAGCCAAGGCCGCGATGCACGGGAAAAAGGTCATCTTCGTGCTTGACCTTGGGGCCGGAAAGGAAGAGGCGACCGCCTGGGGCTGCGACCTTACCGAGAAATATGTCGAGATCAACGGGAGGTATACGACATGATGAAGCGCGAGGATGTCCTCATGGAGGCCCTCCCGTATATCCAGCAGTTCCACGGCAAGACCATCGTTATCAAGCTCGGAGGCCACGCGATGGTCGACCCGGTGGTTCTTGAAAACGCCATAAAGGACGCAGTCCTCCTCCACTACGTCGGGATCCATGTCGTGCTTGTTCACGGGGGCGGACCTGAGATTACCGAGAAGATGAAGGCCCTTGGGAAAGAGTCGGTCTTTGTCGGGGGACTCCGGGTCACCGATCAGGAGACGCTGGAGATCGCCCAGATGGTGCTCGTTGGAAAGATCAACAAGGGCATCATATCGCTTATCGCTAAATGCGGTGCAAAGGGTGTCGGTCTCTCAGGAAGCGATGGCAACATCATCATCGCAAAGAAGATGGAGCTCCAGAAGGTCAACGTGGAGGGCGTGGAACAGGAAGTGGACCTCGGGCATGTTGGGGAGATCGAATGGATCGATCCCGCACTCCTCAATACCCTCCTTGAACGGGACTATATCCCGGTTATCTCCCCGATTGCCATCGACCGGTTCGGGGGCAGTCTCAATATCAATGCAGATACCGC
Source organism: Methanoregula sp. (assembly GCA_049516515.1). Classification (GTDB taxonomy): domain Archaea; phylum Halobacteriota; class Methanomicrobia; order Methanomicrobiales; family Methanospirillaceae; genus Methanoregula. The sequence goes on from JBEKTA010000060.1 coordinate 5,341, forward strand.
CGCCGGTGATATTGCCGTGGCGCTCAAGGCATTCAAACTGATCAACATGACCGATGTTGATGGCGTCATGGACGCGAAAAGGACAAAAGTCTTCCGCAAACTTTCCATTGATGAAGCCCGTGCTCTTCTCTCTTCAGGCGCAATCGGCGAAGGGATGATCCCGAAAGTCACCTCGGTCATCAAGGCGGTCGAGAACGGGGTGAAGTACTCCCACATCATCAATGGTAATGTCGAGCACAACCTGATCCTCGAACTCTTTACCCATGATGGCGTGGGGACGATGATCTCCCTCCAGTAGGTTTTTTTGCACGCCGCGTCAACATTCACGTACAAAATCTCCCGGGAAAGACGGGCAGGTGTCACTGGATGGATAAACTCATAAAAATTGTCGTTACCCTGTTTGTTGTCATTGCGGCTGCCAGCGTGGCCTACTTTGTTTACGTCACGCCATCTGTTCCTGCAGCCACGCAATCGGCTGCTAACGCCAGCGACAACATTGTCTATTATTTCTATGGCCAGGGTTGCCCACACTGCGCGAAAGTTGACCCCTTTATAGAAAACATCACAAAAAAATATCCAGATGTGGATATCAGGAAACTTGAAGTCTGGTATAACCAGACAAACCAGCAGATCTATACGCAGGTAAATGCGCAGGCAGGGATCTCATCCCCTTCTGGAGTCCCCGAAGTTGTCATCGGGAAGACCGTGCTTGTCGGTGAAGTTGAAATCCCTGCGAAAATGGAAGCATATGTGCAGGCCATCGAAAAAAAAAAGCAGTCCGTGAGTCCCTGAGCAGCACAACATCCCCCTCTTTTTCGAATATAACGATTAACGGTTATTATTTCTACGGTGACGGGTGCAGCCACTGCGAGGACATAAAACCCTTCATTGCTGAGATCGAGGCACGCTATTCCTACCTCAAGCTTGAGCAGCTCGAGGTCTATCACAACAGTACAAACCGTGACCGGTTCCTCCAGATGGCCCAGCAGCTGGGCATTACCTCGGCAGGTGTGCCCACCATCATTATCGGGGATCACGCGCTCGTAGGCGAAGATGAGATCCAGAACCAGCTGGAGAGCACAATCCATGGGCAGGAACTGCTGGCAGAAAACGCCACTGCCACCGGGACGCAGACGGGCGGAAACGGAACGGTAACGGCTTCCGCGAATTGCCCCGGTGCTTTTTCGACCCTGACGGTTCCCCTGGTGATCTTCTGTGCGGGGATCGACAGTATCAACCCCTGTGCATTCTCGGTCCTGATCATTCTCCTCCTCTCGATCATCGCGCTCCAGAGCCGTCGGCAGGTTCTGATGGTAGGGGTCGCGTATATCGCGGCGGTCTTTTTGTTCTACTTCCTCTCCGGTGTTGGCATCATCTCCTTTGTGCACCTGTCTGGTGTATCAAGCCTGATCGCAACGGCTGCTGCCGTTATTGCAATCGTGCTTGGTCTGGTCAATATCATCGATGCTGCATGGAAAAAGGAAGGATTCATCCTTGCCATCCCCGAGTCGAAAAAACCGGTGATCGAACTGTATATCAGCACGGCGACGCTACCTGCCGCATTTGTGCTGGGAGTCCTTGTTGGGATCTTCGAACTGCCCTGCACCGGGGGGATCTATCTTACGATCCTCAGCCTGATGAGCAGCACCATGACGCTATCAGAGGGGATCCCCTACCTCCTCCTCTATAACTTCATCTTCATCCTGCCGCTGATCCTGATCCTGCTTGTGGTCGTTTTCGGCATCCCGCCTGAACGGGTCAACACATGGAGACTGGAGAACCGCAGGATGCTCCGGTTCGCGATAGGTCTTGCGATGATTTTCGTGGGAATCCTCATAATTTTCGGGCCCCGGTTCCTGTAGGTACGTGGGCCTGTCCCCTTTTTTGTTTAATTAAAAAAGTATCAGACCGGAACGTCCGGCAAAATTATCTAACGATCCTTTTTGGGGGGACGGATTTTCCCATGGTTGCACGCTGCTCTTTCTCGTTCATCGAGATCAACGTTTCAAAGATGGTTTTTATCGGGACGGGATCGATCTTGTGTGCCTTTGCGAGTTTCATCACGTACTCCAGCACATCTGTTTTCCGCTGGTTGTCATGAACCGGTATTCCTTCCGTCTGCTTGACTGTTGCGACTTTCTTGGCAAGGTTCTGCCGTTGTGCAATAAGGCGGATGATCTCCTCATCGATCTGGGTGATCTCCGCACGGACCTCTTCAATCGTCATACAAAAGTACAATTGCCGGAAAAAGGGATAAAAGTGATGACAAAGCTGCCTGGCGTCGGACACGAAAACAGATATGACAGAACCGCCCTATCTGATCCGGTGGTTTCATGCTCGAACGAATTACCCGGCGCGAAGAAGCTGACCTCTTTGTCGCGTGGATTGCCATATCCATCTCCTTTGCGATCATTTTCATTTCGCCCGGCGGGTTTCTGAACTTTAATTCCGGCCGCATCAGTGCCTTTACCGCTCTTGTCTACTTCGGAGTATCCCTCGTGGTGGTCTTATTCGGGTTCATCCTCCACGAGATGGCGCACAAGTTTACCGCGATAAAATACGGATACTGGGCAGAGTTCCGGAAAGACAACATGATGCTCCTTGTCGCTGTCGCCCTTGCCGCTCTTGTGGGTGTCGTGTTTGCCGCCCCTGGTGCGACGATGATCTATAACATGAGGGCCGATGGCCGGATGCAGATAGACAAGGAAGGGAGGTCCCTTTTGGGAAAACTCCTCCTCCGTCTCTAATGGAGGAATTTCCATATGGCAAACATGGGAAAGAAGCTCATAATGGTTATGCAGAATATCGAAAAAACAGCTCTCTGGCGTCTCCATGACTGCG
>JBEKTA010000061.1:0-8151 GCA_049516515.1 Methanoregula sp.
GCGATCCTGATCGGCGGCGGCACATTCCTGATCTTCCTCTTCTTCCACTGGCTTTTTTTAGAAGAGAAGGCATTTGGTATCAGGGGAGAGCGTTACATTGCAACAAAAGGCGTCTGGTTTTTTGCCGTTGTATCCGTCCTCCTTGCCGCCATCGTCTGGCTGGCACTCGGGAAAAACCCGATGATGGCATTCGGGGCTGTGATCGGGTCGACCGCGTTTTTTATCGTCCACGGGTTCCGGCAGAACGCCGAAGAGCAGGAACGAAAGATTATCTCGGGTGACATATCAGATATCAGCAAGATCTTCTACCTGGAGATCATCGATGCCACATTCTCCATTGACGGGGTGCTGGGTGCATTTGCCTTTACGATGGCAGTCCCGCTCATCATTCTCGGGAACGGCATCGGGGCATTGATCGTCCGGGAAATCACGGTCAGGAACGTGGACTCTATTAAAAAATACCGTTACTTAAAAAACGGTGCGATGTACTCGATCTTCTGCCTCGGCCTCATCATGGTCCTGGACAGTTTCGGCCTCGGGATCCCCGCTTTTGTCTCTCCCATCATCACGTTCGGGGTCGTCGGGTTCTTCCTGTTTAAGTCCATCCGGGCCGGGCCGACCACGGATGCCATTTGAGACCGGAAAGCATTGTCATTCATTCCTGAAAATGAAGTTACTTACCGCGACCCGAATGACCGGACATGGTCGCGGGTGCGGCGGTACGGATCAGAGACAGGGCTTTTTTCATCGTACATCCGCATGTCCTCCCGATCGTACTGTTTGCGGTCCTCTCCAACAGGACAGACTTTGATGCAGCACCCGCACGGCGAGAGGTACCGCTGGTGCAGTTCTTCAGAGCGGGTGGCACAGGCAGTCTTGTCCGTGAGTTCCTGCGGGTACCCGCCTTCGCGGACGGCAGCGACCGGGCAGACCCTGACACACCGCCGGCACCGGGTGCAGAGCGGTTCTTCAATTACCCAGTCTGATGGGAGTTCTGCTGTCGTCAGGATCGAAGTAAACCTGACCCGGGGGCCGTACTGCGGAGTAAGAAGCATATTATTGAGCCCGAAGTTCCCGAGGCCGGCACAGTACGCCGCATGCCGGTGGGAGAAAAACGCGATCGGTTTTTCCTTAAGGACCTCAATCGACCCGTACCCGTCCCGGGGCACCCAGACCGACGGGTAGCCTTTCTCAGTAAGAAATGTGGCAATGCGATACCCGCAGGAGTCAAGCCCGGTATTGATCGTCCGGTACAGCTCGTGATACCAGATTGAGGGAGCGGTATCGATGATGGGAAGACTGACCGGAAACCCGATCACGATCACGGTTTTTGTCCCGGGAAAGACAGATGCAGGCCGGAACGCCTCCGGCACCCATGGTTCGAACGGAGGATCGTCCCAGCGATCGGCCGGGGCAAACCCGACAAGCGGGAGGTCCATGCCGCTGCATTTCCTGAGGATCTGACGCCGGAGGATCGTACTCATGGATCAACGGTTGCATGGGTAAGGATAAGAGGGTTTGTTCCCGGGGCCGGATATTCCCTGTTTCCTGATGTATCTCTCTTATGAATGCCCCTGTTATCAGAAGGACGTTACCTGTTTTTACCGGGGCAGGTGCATCCTTAAAAAAATGGCCAAAACACATGCAGAACCACAATATCGTGGCAGTCCGTTTGTCACCAGACTATTCGCCGGTAATGGTACAGACCACCGTTCTTTCGCGGCCCGCGTTTACATCCAGTTCGAGAAGAACAATCTGCTGCCATGTCCCGCAGGAGAGCCTGCCGTCTGCGACAGGGATCGTAATGGAGGGACCGACAAGAGCCGCTTTCACATGGGAACGCCCGTTGCCATCACCCCACTTCGTGTTGTGGGCATAGTCTGCATCGTCAGGAGCGAGCACCGCAAGCGCCCGGCTGAGATCCGCTAGTGCGCCGGGTTCATACTCGATCGTGGTGAGCGCGGCAGTCGAGTGCTGTACGAACAGGTGCACGAGCCCATCCCGTATGGAACTCTCGCGGACAGCGGCTGCCACCTGCGGCGTCAGATCGATAATCTCCCCTTCGCGTCGGGTTGAGACAGAAATGACTTTCCTGAACATGGTACCAGACTTTCCCGTTCATACTATAATCAGACATTTTTCATACGGTTACAATCATCGAATTCACGACGACCTGCGTTTTCCGGTCTGTGATATACACGATCCAGACTCCTGATGGCATATCCCTGATCGCCCCGGATCCGTTTTTTGCAAGGAGGGTCGCAATATCGTCGGTGACAAGGAAACGTGAACCATCAAAGTAAATAGTGACTGTCCCCCCCCTGGCCCAGGGATTGCCGGTCAGGACCGGTGAGGGATAGACCACAATTTTGTCGCGGTGCGGGGACTCTAACGTAAAAAAAACACCGGATGTTGTTCCCGGCACTGAAAGATTGGAGAGGGCCACCGGATCACCTTCCATGTGGTACAGGCTGATGACAGATATGTCTGTGTACGGGGAGGTGCTCTTTGCCTGAACGGCAAATACCGGGGGTTTCAGGAAGAGAGAATCAACAAAACCACTCGAAACCACAAAGATGATGATCGCCACGGCACTGATCAACAGGGCAATGAGAAGAAGACCATATATTTCGGTCAGTGCACGGTCACGGTGCTGGAGTGTCAAGCGATCAGTCCGTAGACGATTCTTGGGAAAGAGACCTGAAATAAGTTCTGATCAGCAGCCTGCAGGAAAATGACCGGAAAAAAGGGAGGATTATAATGCAGCAGGTGCATCGGGGTCAGGCTCATCTATAATGTCAGCCTCGGGCTGCACGATAGCGACACCGACCACTTTGTCGTTCTCGTCAAGACGCATGATCCGGACACCTTTTGTCCCCCGTCCGACGATCCTCACTTCGCTTACCCGGGTCCGTATGACGACGCCTGCTGCCGTCATCACCACAATCTCATCCGTGTCCGAGACTGCACGGGACATAATGACGACCGCTTCACGTTCGAGAAGGATATTCCGGACGCCCATCGTTCCCCTTGCGTGCCCGCGGAACTCGTCAAATTCAGACCTCTTCCCGAAACCGACATCGGATATGGTGAGCAGGTGATCTTTTTCAAGCAGGGTGACTGCGACAACCGTATCCCCGCCCCTCATTTTCATACCTCTCACACCAAACGCATTCCTCCGGACCGTCCGCACGGTCTCCTCGTGGAACCGGAGGCTCTGGCCAAACCGGGAGGTGAGCACGAGTTCATTCGTGCCGTTTGTCGCGATCACCTCAACCAGTTGATCATTCTCTCTCAGCTTGATCGCGTTTGTCCCGACCGACCGGGGGAAGGAGAACTCGGTCTGGGGCATCTTGATGACCTGTCCGAGTTTTGTTGCAAAGAGGAGGAACCGGTCCTCGCGGAACTCGCGGATCGGGATCACGGTCGTCACGATCTCCTCTTTTAAGTTCAGGAGGTTCACTATCGGTTTGCCCTTTGCCACCCGCGAACTCTCGGGTATCTCGTACACCTTGAGCCAGTAGACCCTGCCAAGGTTCGTGAAGCAGAGCAGGTAGTCCTTCATCCCGGCAACAAAGATCGAATCGACAAAGTCCTCCTCTTTGGTGGTCATGCCGGTGATACCCTTGCCGCCACGGCGCTGCTGGCGGTAGGTGTCAAGATCGATGCGCTTGATGTAATTTGCCGTGGTAATGGAGACGAGCACGGTCTTATCCTCGATCAGATCTTCAGTGGTGAGGTCGCCGGTCGCGCTTGCGATCTGCGTCCTCCGCTTATCACCGAACTTCTCGGCAATCTCGGCAGTCTCCCGCCGGATCTCGTCTTTTATCGTGGCTTCGCTTGAGATAAGGGCAGTGAGCCGGGCGATTTCGGCAACAAGCCCGGTTTTTTCATCGGTTATCTTCTGCTGTTCAAGGGCAGCGAGGCGGCGCAGCTGCATCTGGAGGATTGCATTTGCCTGCAGCTCGTCAAGCCCGAACCGGGAAATGAGCGTGAGCCGGGCATTCTCGACTGTATCGGACCCCCGGATCGCGGCGATCACTTCATCGATCCGTGCGAGTGCGAGGAGGAGGCCTTCGAGGATATGGACTCTCTCCTGCGCCTTTTTAAGGTCAAACTCGGAACGGCGCCGGATCACTTCGATCCGGTGCTGGACAAACGTGGCAAGAAGGCCGTGCAGGGTGAGCACCCGTGGCTGGCCATCCACGATGGCAAGATTGATCACCCAGAAACTGGATTCGAGCGCCGTGTGCCGGTAGAGATTATTCAGGATGACCGGCGCCATCGTGCCTTTCCTGAGTTCGAAGACGACCCGGATACCTTCCTTGTCAGACTCATCCCGGAGATCGGAGATGCCATCGAGCCGCTTCTCCTTTACCATGTTTGCAATGCCCTCGATCCACTGGGCCTTGTTCACCTGGTACGGGAGTTCGGTGACGATGATCCGGTCGCCCCGGTTGCCACCCTCAGACTCTTCGATCGTCGCCACACCGCGGACGACAACCCGGCCCTGCCCGGTCATGTAGGCATTCTTCACCCCGTCAGTGCCCATCATGATCCCACCGGTCGGGAAATCCGGGCCCGGCAGAACTCTCATGAGTTCTTCTACGGGAACCTCCGGGTTTTCGAGGTATTTTATGACCGCTCCACAGACCTCGCGGAGGTTGTGGGGCGGCATCTTTGTCGCCATACCGACCGCGATTCCGTCAGTACCGTTCACGAGAAGTTCCGGTATTTTTGCGGGGAGCACGGTCGGTTCCTTGAGGGACTCATCATAGTTGGGGACGAAGTCGACTGTCTCCTTCTCGATGTCCTTTAACATCTCCTCGGCGAAGGGAGTAAGCTTGACTTCGGTATACCTGCTTGCTGCCGCAGAGTCGCCATCGATTGACCCGAAGTTTCCCTGCCCCAGCACAGGCATGTACCGGTAGGAGAAGGGCTGGGCCATCTTGACAATCGTGTCGTAGATGGATGAGTCGCCGTGCGGGTGGAACTTACCCATCACTTCACCGACGACTCTCGCACTCTTCTTGGTGGGCTTGTCAGAGGTGTTACCCATCTCCCACATGGCAAAGAGTGACCGGCGGTGGACGGGTTTGAGACCGTCCCGGGCATCGGGGATTGCACGCCCGATGATGACGCTCATCGCGTAATTGATATACGCGACCTTCATCTCCTTTTCGATGCTGATCGGTTCGGTACGGTGGGTGAGCGGGCCGGATGCGGGGGGCATATCGCCTTCAGATGTCAAGGTTGGTCACCTCCTTTGCGTGGCGCATGATGAACTCTTTTCGTATGTCTACGTCTTTTCCCATCAGCGTCTTGAAGATCTCGTTTGCTTCCATGGCATCCTCGATATTGACCTGCCGGAAGATCCGGTGCTCGGGGCTCATGGTCGTATCCCAGAGCTGCTGGGCATTCATCTCACCAAGACCCTTGTACCGCTGGACGGAAACGCCCTTCTCCCCCATCTCGGCGGAGAGTTTTTTCATATCCTCTTCAGTAAACGCGTATTTTTCCTCTTTTCCCCGTGCGATACGGAAGAGAGGCGGCTGGGCGATATACACATACCCTGCCTCGATGACTTTGAGCATGTACCGGTAGAAGAAGGTCAAAAGCAGCGTCCGTATATGTGCACCATCGACATCGGCATCGGTCATGATCACGATGTGATGGTACCGAGCCCGCTCAACATCGAACTTGTCGCCGATACCGGTCCCGATCGCGGAGATCAGCGTCTGGATCTCGGCGTTCTTTAAGATCTGGTGCTCGCCGGCCTTTTCCACGTTGAGGATCTTTCCGCGGAGGGGAAGGATGGCCTGGAACTTTCTGTCCCGGCCCTGCTTTGCGCTGCCCCCTGCCGAATCCCCTTCCACGATATAGATCTCGCTTTTCTGGGGATCGCGTTCCGAGCAGTCGGCAAGCTTGCCGGGGAGGCCGGAGCTCTCCAGAGAACTCTTGCGGCGTGCGAGTTCCCGGGCATTCCGCGCTGCCTCGCGTGCCTTTGCCGCCGAAAGCGCTTTTTCGATAATGATGGCAAGCACTCGGGGATTCTCGTCAAAATACTGGCTGAGCGCCGCATAGACAAGCGAATCCACGATGCCCTTAATATTGCTGTTCCCAAGGCGCATCTTGGTCTGGCCCTCGAACTGGGGATTTGCCATCTTGACCGAGATCACCGATGTCATGCCCTCACGGACATCCTCGCCCCGGAGCGTGAGCGTCGCATTCTCTTTTATTAAGTTATTGCGCTTTGCGACCGTGTTGATGGCCCGGGTGATCGCACTCCGGAACCCTTCGAGATGGGTGCCACCCTCACGGGTATTGACGCTGTTGACATAGGAATACACCTTCTCATCATACCCGGTCGTGTACTGGAGGGCGACCTCGACCTCAACCTTATTCTCGGGGTCTTTCTGGGTGATATCGATGGGGACAGGGTGGAGGCATTCGGTCCCTTCGTTTAAGTATTTCACGAACTCCGAGAGCCCGCCGGTGCAATAAGAAGCACGGGCGCCGGTACGTTCATCCGTAATACTGATGGTGAGGCCGGCGTTTAAGAAAGCCAGCTCCCGGAGCCGGGTGGCAAGAGTATCATAATCGAACGTAACGGTCTCGAATATGGTCGCATCAGGCCGGAAGATGATCCTGGTACCCGTAAGTTTCTGGCCGAACTCTGCAAAGAAACGGGTACGGTCCTCCGCTTCGATAACGACGGGATCTACCGGCACTGCCGGTTCAGCGGGAGGGACTGGTGCTACTGGTTCTGCGGGCCCGGACAGGCTCTGCTGGACGGTTACATGCACAGTGCCCCGGGTAAACGCCGCCGGTGCGCCGTACCACTGCTGGTACCGGATGAGTGCTTCGTTGAGTGTCTCTTCCCGCTGCGTGATGGGGCCCGTGGGGATTCCCCGGGCAAAATGCATCTCATAGATATTGCCATTCCGGTACACGCGGGCGGCAAGGTTCGCGGAAAGGGCGTTTACAACCGAGACGCCGACCCCGTGGAGACCTCCCGAGACCTGGTAGGTGGCCTTGTCGAATTTGCCACCGGCGTGGAGGACGGTGAGTACCACTTCGAGAGCGCTCTTATGGTTCTTTTCCATCGCATCGACCGGAATGCCCCGGCCGTTGTCCTCAACCGACAGCGATCCGTCACCGTTGATGACAACGGAGATTAAGGTACAGAACCCGGCAAGCGCTTCATCGATGGAATTGTCCACAACCTCGTACACAAGATGATGGAGCCCGCGCGTATCGGTGCTCCCGATGTACATTGCAGGGCGCTCGCGTACTGGCGTGAGCCCTTCAAGTATCGTGATGTGGGATGCATCGTAGGTATCAGTCAAAGGAAACCTCCTTTTAAAAAATCAATAAAAAAATTTCCTGAAATCAGCACAATAATTATTGGTGCTGAAACCATAAAACCCTGCGGTCAAAAAAATTCAGGCGTGAAGATGAAAAGGAGCAGCCGGAATTTTTGGGATTGAAAACATTTTAGGGATTCCGGTACCCGCCTTTTGGAACACGGATCACAAAACGCGTGGTCTCCAGGTCACCGGTTTCCTCAATAACAATACCGGTCATATCGAGGATCTCCCGGATAAAAAAGAGGTTGGGGCCGGACGTTTTTGCCGGAGCCCAGACAAACAGGGACTCTTTCTGGTCCGGAGGGACGCCGGTCCCTGATTTTTGCAGAAAAAGCGTGAGGTCTCCTGCAGTCTCTGCATGGGAGATCTGGACCGGTTCCGTGATCCCACCATGAGTATAGAGGTATTCCATCAGGTGCATGAGCCCTTTTTCCAGCAGCGGATCGGAAAGGATCTCGAGCCGGTCCATATTCGTCATGTGTCTGACAGGCATGGGCGGGAGATGCGATATCGCATAGAGCAGTACCCGGGAGAAGTTCTGCCAGCGGGGGGTCTGGACCCCGAGTTTCTGGTAATTTTCGGCTAATTCGATCTGTCCCTGGATCTCACCGGTGGTGTTCTGGAGTTTGTCCAGTACCGAGATCTCTTCAGGGTGCTTTGCGATCTGCCGGATCACCTCGAGATATGCCCGCACAATGAAGATCTTGCTTTTGATATCCATGCGGGTCAGGGAGTTTATCAGGTTGAGTTTTTTCTGGGTTGCAACAAGCTCACGTTCATA
>JBEKTA010000062.1:0-8115 GCA_049516515.1 Methanoregula sp.
CGATCTCGAGAGCGTCATTTTCATTGAGTCTCGCTATTGCACCAGAACCGGCAAAACGAAATGAGCAAAATGCTTCCATTAATTTACAAAGAATTGTGCCAAAAACAGGTGAGTTAATACACACAACTCCTGCTTATTAATGCTTGTTAATCCACCGTTCAAACGGCATGCCATCTGCCGGAAAACGCAGTTTTGCCCTCGTATCTCTTTCGCGAGACATATATAGCCTGTATGCCCCACTCATTTCAGGAAACTTTTGAGGAGAGGTGGCATTGAACGACAGCACGGCAACAGGATCATTTTACAACACCCCGGCACGGCTGAAACTGCCCGTATTTGTCCTGCTTGTTGTCATTGCCATTTCTCTTGAGATCGTCGTGCATTATCTGTATAACATCTCCACGGTGTACACGCATTTTTATTACGTGATCGTCGTTGTTACCGGGCTCTGGTACGGCAGAAAGGCGATTTGGGTCGCTCTCTTCTTCGGAGGTCTTCATATTGCTGTAAGCTGGCTTTTGACCGGAGCATTTCCGTCCGATGCTATTATCCGTGCCCTGATGCTCCTTATCGTTGCCATTGTGATCGGTACTGTCGTGGAACAGATGAACAGGTACCACAATCAGGTTCGCGTGCAGAACCGTGAATTAAAAGAGATAAACGCGCAGCTCGATGCCTCGCAGAAGGCCTCCCTTACTGCGAATAAAAAACTTAACCTGCTCTCCAGCATCACCCGTCATGACATCAAGAACCAGCTTACGGCACTGCTCGCGTATATAGAACTTTCAAAGATGATCGTGCAGGACGATGAACTTAAAAAGACCGTTGATAAGGAAGAGATCGTGGCAGATAATATCCTGCGCCAGATTGAATTTACGAAGGACTACGAGGAGATCGGGGTTAATGCCCCTCAGTGGCAGAACGTAGCACAACAGATGACTCTTATAGCGCCGGTGCTCAAAGGGACCGGTGTCGATCTCTCGGTATCGACCGGCGATCTCGAAATATTTGCAGACCCGCTTCTTTTAAAAGTGTTTGAGAACCTCGTCGACAACTCGCTCCGGCATGGCGAACACGTCCGGCATATTTCTATCCAGTATGAAAAAAGGAAAGAGGGTATTGTCATTATGTACAGGGACGACGGGGTTGGTGTCCTCGCTACAGATAAGGACAGGATCTTCCAGAAAGGATTCGGAAAAAATACCGGTCTGGGGTTGTTCCTGACGCGGGAGATCCTCTCAATCTCCGGGCTTTCGATACAGGAGTGCGGGGTGTATGGCGAGGGAGTGCTCTTTTTGATCCTGGCACCGGAAGGCTGCTACCGTGAGGGTAAAAAATCCGCCCCGTCAGGTAACTGACTGTTTTACCTTGGGCCTTTAGGTTTTTTAGCAGTTTTGTCTTTATGTGTAATGAGGGCTCTGCACCGGAATGCGGTGCCGTAAGGCAATACGGTGACCGATGACCCCATGAAAATTGCTATTGAGTGCCCCGGATCCACGAAACTCTAAAAAAAATATCACAAGAGTGACGGGTCACGGAAACTCTCCGGTATCGGGAGAGTAATATAGTGACGGGGATGCCGGCAGAGGCGCTGCCGGGGATCACCCCTTCGCTAAAATACTATTATGGCGGTCCCCGGTTCGAAATAACACCAGTACACCCAGGAGAAACCGATGTTCGAAAAGCCGGATAGAACGGTGGGTATTTTTTGGCCGGAAAAAAGGGTTTTGACTGTTTTTTGCGTGCCACATCCCCGGACTCATGGTATCGGGGCATTTGTAGGGAGTTTTACTCTGTCTGCGGGGGTTTTGCTTCAGGTTGTTTTACTTCCGGGGTTTTTTCTAACCCGCTCCCGATCGTAATGCCGGCCTTTCTGATCAGGTAATACGAGGCGGCGAGCCCGACAATAATGATCCCGATGCCGATGAGTTCCAGTCCATCATTTCCCGACGGGCTCAGCAGGATCACTTTACGGGCAATCGCGATGATCGCAAGGAGCACCACGACTTCGACGTGGATCACGTTCTCGGTGATATAGGCCTTCATGGTGTCCAGCAGTTCCACTGCGATCAGCACGAGTAAAAAGCCACCGAGAGCCGTGGACAGTTCTGAATTATCCAGGATTAATACCGGGGCAGTAGTCAGGGTGGTCCAGAGGTAAAAGAACATCTGGCCGATCGCAAAGACAAGGACAATAACAAGAAATGCAATAAGCAGTATGTAGACCAGTTTTTCAAAACGGTTGATAAATTCGAGCATCATTCACCTTCGTGCGGGATAAGATCAGGTTGCCGTGGATCGTAGAGCCGGACCACATCGCCGATCACGATGACTGCCGGCGACTTCACACCAGCCTGCGCAGCAATATCGCCGATGGTCGCGAGCGGCCCGGTCGTGACCCGGTGATCCTTGCGCAGGCCCCGTTCGATGATGGCGACCGGGGTCTCCCCGGATTTGCCGTTTGCCATCAGGGCCCGGGCGATATTTTTGAGATTTGCCACGCCCATCAGGATCACGATCGTGCCCCGTCCCTGCGCAAGCAGTTTCCAGTCAAGTGCCGGTTCGGGCTTGGTCGGGTCCTCGTGGCCGGTCAGGATCGTTACCTGCGAGGCATATTTCCGGTGTGTAACCGGAATGCCGACCGATGCAGGCACGGCAAGCGCACTCGTGATACCCGGGACCATCTCGACGTCGATACCGGCGGCCCGCAGGGTTTCGATTTCCTCCCCGCCCCGGCCAAAGAGGAACGGGTCGCCCCCTTTAAGCCGTACGATGTTTTTCCCTTTTTTGGCCCGGTCGACCATCAGGGACTCGATCTCGTGCTGCTCAAGGATGTGCCGGCCGCCAAATTTCCCGCAGTCGATTTTTTCGGCTTTTTTCGGGAGGGACGTGAGGATCTCCTCGCCGGGCAGCTGATCGTAGAAGATCACCTCTGCCGCATCGAGGATGTCTGCTGCCCGCTGTGTCAGGAGCCCCGTGCCGCCCGGGCCGGAACCCACAAGAAAAACTTTACCGGTCATAAGAAATTCCAAGTGTCCGGTACGCTTCTGCGATCAGGTCGCCGGCCCGTGTCCGCAGGGTATTGCCCAAAACCCGCGCCTCATCGAGGGTATCTACATTTTTCTCGATGTGTTCCGTCCGTTTCCCGTCAAGGGAAAGAACCTCGGCAATCAGGTGCCCGCCTTTGCAGTAAATGCCCATGGGCGTGAAGCACCCCGCGCCTACCTGCTCCATCACCGCCCGTTCGATCGCCACATCTTTACGGGTTACTGGGTGGTCGATCGCGGAGAGCACTTCCATGAGCGAGGGATCAGCCTTGCTCACGACCGCGATCGTGCCCTGGTTCGGGGAGGGGACAAATTTTTCGGGAGGCAGGCGATCGCCCGGGATCCGGATCCCGAGCCTTGTGAGACCGGCCTCGGCAAGGACAATCGCATTGTACTGCCCTTCGCTGAGTTTCTTTATCCTCGTATCCACGTTCCCCCGCAGGTCGTTTATGGTAAGACCGGGATCGTGGCGCAGGAGCTGGGCTTTGCGCCGGGTTGAAGACGTGCCGATTATTTTTATCGCTGACATCGACCCGGAATAGGCAAGGTAATCGGCGGGAGAGTCACGGAGAAGGATCGCGGAGGTGAAAAGTCCTGACGGGCGGATCGCGGGGATGTCCTTCATGCTGTGTACCGCACAGTCAATCTCGTTATTGAGGATCGCATCATCAAGCGCCCGTACAAAGACTCCCTGCTTTCCGATCTCGTGGAGCGGGACGCCGGTGACCTCGTCGCCCTGCGTGCTGATGATTTTCTGCTCGACTTCGATCCCGAGTGCTGTCAGTTTTTTGCAGACGGTTGCGGTCTGGGCAAGCGCAAGTTTGCTGCCCCGGGTCCCGATCCTCACCGTCATGCGGTGTACCCCCCGCAGATGGCCTCAAGATCTCCTCTCGTATGTGCCACTGAGAGGAAATTGGTCTCGAACTGGGAGGGAGGGAGGAAGATGCCGCGTGCGAGCATCTTCTGCCAGAACCGGGTAAATGCGGCTGTGTCGCACTCTTTTACTTCGGTGTAATTCTGCGGTGCCTCGTTCCTGAAGAAATACTTGAACATCGATCCGATCCTGACAAACGAGCCCCCTGTTTTTCCTTTTCCGGCAAGCGACTCTTCGATTCCCCGGGTCTTTTCCTCAAGGTCTGCATAGGTGGAGGGGTGATCGTGCAGCCAGCGGATCGTCGCAATCCCGGCTGCGAGCGAGAGGGGGTTCCCCGAGAATGTGCCGGCCTGATAGACCGGGCCCTGCGGTGCGACAAGCGACATGATCTCGCGTTTTCCCGAGAACGCACCGATGGGAAGACCGCCACCGATGATCTTCCCGAGCGTGGTGAGATCGGGTTTTACGCCGAACATCTTCTGTGCCCCACCGATGCCAAGCCGGTAACCGGTGATCACCTCATCGAAGATCAACAGGACATCGTGGGCTTTTGTGATCTCCCGGATATCCTTCAGGTAGCCGTCCTCTGGAAGCACCGGCCCGATATTCCCGAGTACCGGTTCTATGATGAGTGCGGCGATATCGGCATTTTTTGCAAGCATGGTTTCGAGCGCTTCAGGATCGTTGTAGGGCAGCTGCCGGGTGTGGGCGACGAGGTCGCGGAGGACACCGGCAGAATCCGGGACACCCATCGTGGTCGCACCTGATCCGGCTTTCACGAGCACCGCATCGTGGGCACCGTGGAATCCGCCTTCAATTTTGATGATATCGGATTTCCTGGTAAAGCCCCGGGCGAGCCGGATCGCGGCCATCGTCGCCTCTGAGCCGCTCGATACGAACCTCGCCATGTCCATGCCCGGGTGGTCTCCGGTGATGAGCCGGGCAAACTCAGGTTCGTATGGTGTTGGCGTGCCGTACAGCCAGCCCTTTTCGAGCTGGACGGCAATCGCATTTTTTATTTCCGGGTTGGTATGGCCGAGGAGAAGTGGGCCGTAGGCCATGCAGCAGTCGATGAGTGTTGTGCCATCGACCGTGGTAAGGTGCGATCCCTCTGCACGGGCCGTGTAGAAAGGATAGGGTTTTATCGCCCGGACCGGGCTTGAGACGCCGCCGGGCATCAGGGTTTTTGCCTGCCCGAAAAGTTCCTGGCTTTTCATTTACAGCCACCCGCAGGCATCATAGGCAAAGTAGGTGATGACGAGGTCGGCCCCCGCACGCTTGATGCAGGTCAAACTTTCAAGGACCGTTTCTTTCTCTTGTATCCAGCCGCGCTCTGCGGCAGCCTTTATCATGGAATACTCCCCGCTCACCTGGTAGCCGGCAACCGGGAGGCCAAGCGTTGCAATCTCGGCAAGGACATCGAGATAGGGGCCGGCAGGTTTTACCATGAGGATATCGGCGCCCTCGTCCATGTCGAGCCGGGATTCGAGATATGCCTCGCGGCCGTTTGCCGGGTTCATCTGGTATGTGCTGCGGTCACCAAACGAGAAACCGGATTCTGCGGCCTCCCGGAACGGGCCGTACAGGGCCGACGAGAATTTGGTCGAGTACGACATGATGAGCACGTCCTCGTACCCCTCGTCGTCCAGCGCAGTCCTGATCGAGTGCACCATGCCATCGAGCATGCAGGACGGGGCGACGATATCCGCGCCAGCTTCCGCATGGCTTATCGCAATCCGGTTCATGAGGAGCAGGGACTCGTCATTTAAGAGATCCTTTTCCCCAGAGCGTGTCCCGCCCACGATCCCGCAGTGCCCGTGGCTCGTGTACTCGCAGGCACAGACATCGGTGATGACAACCATGCCGGGATACGCGGCCTTGATCCGCCGGACTGCCTGCTGCACGATCCCGTCGGTGTCGTAGGCACTGGTTGCCGCGTCGTCCTTGTGGGCCGGTATGCCAAAGAGAAGGACGGCCCGGATGCCCCGCTCCCACATTTTCCCGGAAATACCGGCGATCCCGTCAACCGGGTACCGGAACTGCCCGGGCATGGACTCGATCGGTTTTGGGGCCGTTGTGGTCTCATCCACAAAAAGGGGGGCGACGAGATCGTTTTTGGTCAGGGCCGTCTCACATAAAAGCGGTTGGACATTGCGGGACCTTACCCGCCTCATTCGTCGCTCTGGAAACATACGCACCGTACCTCGAACGTTGATGATTACAGATTGCAGATGCATCGTATTTATGGTTATATTATCCGGGAGAGCGACAAGGATTGTCATGCCGGAAGAAAACAGGCGGGCAATATATTTCCCGGTCCGGGGTTCAACCGTGCAGGTATATAGGGATTCATTGGTTTTAGAGATCTCCGCGGTGCCGGTCAATGCGATGCCAACAGTCACAACCGGTGGCATGAGTGTTCTTGGAGAAAATTCCGGAACCACGCCGGCACAAGGATATATGGAGGTCATCTTTGGCAGGGGGACCCTCCTTGAAGTGATCCGGATAACCGGCCCCGGTACGCAGTACGACACGCTTAAATCCCTTGCAGTGACGGCGTATTCAAAATCCGGCTGACTGGAAACCGGGAAAATACCTTTTATAACTGCCAAATAGCGGCTGGTTCAGGCAGTCAGCTTCATCACGAACCGGTCTTCACCTTCGCCAAAATAGGCCCGTGCAAGTGATTCCTGCACGAACCCTTCGTGCCGGTACAGCCGTACGGCCGGATCGTTTTTCGGGGAGACCGTAAGAGAGATCGTTTTTACTGCCCGGCCATGCAGCACACCGCAGATAGCCCGGAGCAGCGCGGTCCCGATCCCCCGGTGCCGGAACCCGTCTTTTACCATCATACGGAGGATCCATGCCTGCCCGGGATCGTCCTGCACAATGATCCCCACCGTAAACCCGACAACAGTCGTCCCGGATACCGCCACAAGAAATGTCGCAGGAGCGAGTACTCCTATCTGGCGGACAAAGACCGCTGACCGGTAGCGTTCGTGCACACCGGCGGATTCAAGTCCGGTCACTTCAGAAAAATCTTCGTCCCGGTAGGGCCTGATCAGGAGTTCGTGTGCTTCAGGTGCCGGCATGATGTCTGCTCCACGTATCCGTTTGCCCGTCCGGGCCAGTTACTCCGGGACATCCCTTGTTTCAGGAGGTGTTATGGCCGTGCCTCCCCGGGTGAGGGCCTGGACCAGAGCTTCTGCGGCACTGCGATCGCCTTCCTCGGCGCATGCACGGATGGAGGTGGTCGCATCCGTGAGGATCTTTTTGGTGAGCACCCGGGAGAGGTCGTCGATTACTTCAGCGGTCTTCTCATCGGCCCTGCCCAGCCGGGCGAGTGCCTTGTCCCGTTCGCGCACCCTGACTGCCTCTGCCCAGGTATGCAGGGCGGCGATGCAGTCATCGGCAGCTCTCCGGTGGAGCTGGCGGATGAAGAGTTCGAGTTCCTCGTTGACATATGCCGTGGCCCGTTCTGCCTCGGCCCGGCGGGTGCTCATAGTCTGCTCGTTTACTTCCCGCAGGTTGTCCATCGTAAAAAGCCGGACGCCGTCGATGGTGCCTGCCCCCTCCTCGACATCCCGGGGCTGGGCGATGTCGATTAAGATAAGCGGGCGGGGATGGCCTTCGACCGGCCAGCACCGGGCCCGCATCGCCTCTTTTAACTCCACCTTGTGGATAACCGGGTGCGGTGCGGAGGTACACGAGATCACGACGTCCGAGAGGGTAATGTAATGGTACAGTTCGTTGAGCCGGACGGCCTTTCCGCCGATCTTCTCCGCGAGCTTGACTGCCCGGCCGTACGTGCGGTTCGCGACATACATTGCGGTCAGGTGTTTTGCAGCAAGTGCCTGGGCCACAAGAAGACCCATCTCGCCGCTGCCGATCACAAGGATGTGCCGGCCCTCAAGCGTCCCGAGCTCGGACTCGGCAAGGAGGACGGCGGCCGACCCAACCGAGACGGCGCCCCGGTTGATCTGGGTGCGTTTCCGTACCCCCACTCCCACATGCACTGCCTTGTTGATGCAGAGTTCCAAAAAACTGCTCGCGGTGCCGGCTTCCTCTGCGTCGGCAAGCGCTTTCTTGAGCTGCCCGATGATCTGGTCTTCGCCCACGATCATCGATTCGATGCCGGCAGCAAGCGAGAGGAGGTGGCGGAGCGCGTCGCTGCCTTCGAGCAGGAAAAATTCC
>JBEKTA010000063.1:0-8030 GCA_049516515.1 Methanoregula sp.
TGGAACCGAACATGACAGCGGTTGCCTGGCTAAACCCGGTACCGGTGATAGTTACCGTGTTGCCGCCGGCCGTATTTCCATAGTTCGGGGAAAGGCTGGTGATTGCCGGGACATTCCTATAGGTGTAGACATCCGCGGCTGAGGTAGTGCTGGTACCGCCGACCGTAACGACGGTTACATCGACGGGCCCTGCAATACTGGCTACTGGTGTGTCAGTGACGATGTGGGTGCCGCCACCAGTTACCGTAACCGTGGCTGTTACGGCAGTGTTGCCGAAATAGACAGTAGTGCCACCGCTGATAAACCCGGTTCCGAGAATGGTGACCGAGGTACCGCCCGCCAGTGGTCCGGCTGCCGGGGTGACACTGGTTACTGTCGGAATTGCTGCAGACGCCGCCCCGACCATTGCGAGCAGGAAAACGACTGCGATACAGAGCAGTATACTGAATCGGAACGGGCGATTCGTCTTACCCGTTCTTCCTAAATGTAAGTCAACAACTTTCATACCTATCATCCTTCACAAAAGTATTGAATATCTATCATTTTCGCAGTATAAAAAAATCACTATTTGTGATGCTGTTGCCTCAGCGGGACATTTAATAGTCAACATGGATGGGTCACGACGATATCATTTTCGTAAAGTCGCATTAACGTAAAAACAGCACCTTTACAAGTAATATCAGGGAATAGAAAAGACAGAATGCACCGATAGAACCCAAAGCCTTACTTTGTGAAAAGTGATGGCTGGAGATTCCAAAATGCGAGATACCCATAACCCAGCATTCCTGTACGAGAATTCAGATTCGAACGCATTATTCTGCCGGTTCTCCATGAACCCATTTTCAAACCTTTCACTGTTCAGAGCACGAATGAAAAACAGGGTGTGTAAATCTACCCAAAAAGATGCCCTTTATAATACAAATTAACCGGCCTGATAATCCACCCAAATTGGTGCCCTTATTAAAAAATAATGATATCAGAAAAGATGGATTGCAAAATGAGAGGTTCCCTATAACCCGCTATAACAATACAAGCCTTCGAATTCGAACCAATAACAGAACTCACCTCCGCGCTCCCCGA
This sequence comes from Methanoregula sp., assembly GCA_049516515.1. Taxonomy (GTDB): domain Archaea; phylum Halobacteriota; class Methanomicrobia; order Methanomicrobiales; family Methanospirillaceae; genus Methanoregula. The sequence continues at coordinate 1,081 of JBEKTA010000063.1, forward strand.
TTAAGCTAACCGCTCGGTTATACCCATACGGCCCCATTACTGCCCCCGATTCCCCCAATAACTACCAAAATATTCGAATCTACCGCAGAGTATATAACCCGACATATCATTGAAAAAATAATCACAAATGACCCAGGATTTCTGCACACGGACAACGAGGAAGGCGACGAAGCTCGGGTACGAGAAGAAGGTCGCCCGCCGCCTCGCAAAGTTCTGCTACCTCGCCATGACATTTACGTGCGGGCTCTTCGGGCTCTTTTTGAGAGAGAAAGCACCGATTCACCTGATCACCGGTTTTGGGATGCATGCTGCGGGCGCCCGGGCCGGTACCGTATCGCCCGCCTCTTCTCTTATACGTCGGTGACCGCCGGTCCGGTCATGACTGGTACGTACCTGTATTAGATAGTGCGAAAATGGGTCGCGTACCGCTTTGTGTAAGGGAGTGATGGTTTCCGGCATGGGGCCGGGGCTGTCGATCTCTCCCGGGCCGGCGTTTTTGACATTTTCGGACGAGCGGACGCGCTCCTCCCCGTATTGCAGGATGAATATTAGGATTTCAAAGGAAGTGAATCAACATGCAGAATTCAGAAACCAACGAACAGGACGTGATTGCGCCGGGTGCGATTGCATCCGGTGCCTCGTACAGCAACCGGATTAACCCCTGCGGGACCGTGAGCCACGAAAGCAGCCAGATCGCAGGTGAGACAACAGACACCGTATGCGGGGACGCAGGAGGTGCAGAACCAGCCCCCGTAAAGAAACACTCGCACTGCTCGCCGTACGTCTACGAAGCGCTGCACATCTTACAGGATCACGGCTACACACCCCACCGGCTCACCGGCAATGCGGATCTTCCCGGCGCCATCATCGCCACGAAAGGCCGCACAACGCTCATGATCTCCGTAGTATATTCCCGGAAACAGGTGCCGGACGCACACACCCTCCGGGAATGCTTCTCCGACAGGGTAGACCTGGCCCGGGCCCTGGTAGCGACCTCGCCGCACCGGATCATGATCTGGGTTTCCTCCCCGGTTATCGGGTGGAGGTATTACCGGGCAGACATCGGTGGTATTTCCTACGACTGGGATCTGGCAAAAGAGATGACCCGGTAACATCCCCCTTTCTTTTTACCATGATTTCCCGGCGCGTCTCCAACCTCGCTTACAAAACCCGGCCCGGCAGGAGACCCGGATTCCCCCCATTAGCCACCCCTTTTTCCCGGCCCGTAAATTCTTGCGTCCCAAAAATTCCCGGCCGATCACCGCGAAACCCGGAAAAACACCCATGACGTCTCCCCCCACCGACGGAGCGCGTACGCCTGCATACCTTCCCGCACGACCGATCGCGCCCGGCACGCTCGCGCTGAAATTTTTTCCGCCCGTATTTTTTTGGATTGAAAGTTCCCGGGCGGAAAAATTTTCGGCTCGAAATTTGAAAAACCGAAAAATTTTCCGGTCGAAAGTTGAAAATTCCAAAAAAATCTGGCGCGAAAGTTGGAAAAAAAGGTGTCAGTTAGGCAACTGACTAACTTTCCGTCGTAAATCTGCCATGACCGGATCTTCCGGGATCTGAATTTTCAGGAATTTTTTTCGGTTCGAAATTTGAAAATTCAAAAAAAATTCCGGTCGAAAGTTGGCCGGCCCAAAAAATTTTGGCGCGAAAGTTGAAAATCCTAAAAATTTTCCGGTCGAAATTTTAAAATCCGAAAAAAATTCCGGCAAAATCCGGAATGTCCCAAAAATTTTTGCGCTGATCTGGCTGATGCCGGAAAAGATCCCGGCCCGGATGCAGCAAATATTCCATAATCTGCCCTCCGATCTCTGCCGGCGCGTGGCCAAACCAACGAAATCGCAAATCCGCTCTGCTGCGGCCCCGGATCCATTTTCTTTTTCAGGACTATATCCCCCAAACGCCCATATGGGTATGTCAAAGGGCGCCCCGAGACACCAGAAAAAAAAAGAAAAAAGGAGACGTGAAAAAAATGGCAGACTTTACCACAAGCACTACCACCAAGAGCGCGATCCGCAACCTTACGGAACCGCTCGCGGATGTGACTGCCTTTGACAATCTTGTCCAGGGCGTCATCGCATCGAACCCCTTCCAGTGCGTTACCTACAACGCAAAGGGAGTGAACCACGCACCGGTTGAACGCAGCCGGGAAGCATACACCGCACGGATCATCTACCAGGACTCCGACGCAATCACCGTCGGCCTTGTTACGATCCGGGCCGGCACCATCGCGGCCTTCACGGCTGTGGCAAACCACATCCTCGCGGATGCAACGGTCGCAACTGCGCTCGGGGGAACCGCAAGCCGGGACTCGGACAGCGAGAAGTACTCGGCGACCCTCAAGTGCCACGACCAGAACGGGGAGATCTACTTCGTGGATTTCTCCCGCGACCAGGTCCGGCTCTCGTCGTTTTCCGACGATGCGATCAAAAGCAAAGTCGAGACGTGGGCAGACACTGTGCCGGCACTCAACTAAATGGTGAGGGAATCATGGAAACCTCCCTCATCATCACCGGGGCATTCCTCGGCACCGGCCTCGTCGCCTACGTGATCATCCCGGGCCTGCTCGTAATGTGGGACCGGGTCCTCGACCACATGGAAGAATCAGAGAACAACAAGCACCCGTAATGCGAAAAGCGGTAAAGGAGGGGGAGGGGCTCCCCCTCCGGCTGGGTGCCGGGGTGGTTTTATACAGATTTTTAAAAAAGCGCAGGATCAGAACACTGCTCCTGTAATCCGGCAGTCTGCTCTGTTTTTTTTTGAAATGAATTGGTTTTGCCAACAGATCAGGAAACTATTCAGGCATCTTCCAAAAGCAGCACCTTCACGGCATCCGCAAGTGATGCGAGATCGTGCTGGCTCGTCTCCCAGATAATCGTCGGGCTGATCTGGAAATACCCGTGCACCATCTTGTCCCGCATTCCCGCAAACTCCTTCCAGGGTACCTCAGGATAACGCCCGATAATCTCCGGCGGGATCTTCTTGATCGCCTCACCGATCACGACAAAATTGAGAATAATCGCCTCACGGGTTTTCCGGTCGCCGAGCAGCTGCTCGTACGTCATCCCTTCCGTATAGGACCGGATCGCAGAAATTGCGTCATCAATATCAGTGAGATAGAGTTTTATCTCCCGTTTAGACATAGATAACCTCGGAGAGCACGTCCTGCCGGATCACCGGCTTTAAGGAATCCGTGGTCACCAGGTCCACCGGTCTCCCCAAGCGCTCGGAAAGAAAATGTTCAAGCCGCATGAAGGTAACAAAACCCACCGGCTTTGAGAACTCCACCAGCAGATCGATATCGCTCTCGTCAGTCTGCTCGTCCCGTGCAACGGAACCAAAGACACCGATCTTTCTGACGGGATAGTGATCCTCAACTTCCTCTTTTAAGTGCTGCAGTGAGGTAAGGATCTCCTGCCGGGTGGACTTCATGGCTGTACCTATGATAGAGTGCGTGAGGATCTATTAATAAATGTTTTAGAGGGACATGCTCCGGGCTCACCCCGGTCAGAACAAGACCGCTTGCCCCCAACACAACCAGTCTTTCATTAACACAACCCCACATGAGAAATAACCCATTATGAGCCCCAGTTTTATAATTCGGGCTTTAAATACCCCGATTTTCCGAATATAGTTTCGAAACCTTTTAATCAAGATCTCACTAATTTTACACTAACCACAAAGAGTTTAACTCGTTGTGCGTGGCATTGCATTTTGAATACTCTCGTGCATTCGCACGCAGGGAGGAGGCTAAATGGAACATATTGTATTTGGCATAGGAATTACTGCATTGGCAGGAGCTCTTGCCACCGTAGCCGGTTCCGCGGAAGATACTGAATCCAACATCGGGTCGCAGGGAGACCCGAACTCACAGGTTCAGCTCGCACCGCAGATGGGTTTCGTGCACCGCATCTTCAATAAGGCGGTCGCCGGAGAACCCCCGGCATACGGGCTTTGGTGCGCTCTGGGCGCTGGACTTGCATGGGCCTTTCTGGCTATGCAGGTAAACGCGGTCCTCGCAATCGTCCTGGGCTCAATTCTTGCCGTCTTCGTTCAGGGCATCTATGCGACAACCGCATACCTGGGCAGAACCGCAAGTCTTTCCAAGTTCGGCCAGCCGGTCTACGTGGACATCTTAAAGTCCATGACATCGGTTGCCATGGCTCATGCCTTTGTAGCAGTTTTCTGTACTGTCACCATCTGTTACCTGATCAACACCGCACTGGGACACCCGTTCCCGCTGCCGCTGCTCGGGTTCATCTGGGGAATTACCCTTGGGGCTGCAGGGTCAGCAACAGGTAACCCGTACTACGGCAAGGAACGCCAGTACCAGAACCAGAAGTTCGGTGCCGGTGTCCCCATCTCAGCATCCGGGAACATCGTCCGGTTTGCTGAAGCCGGAGAGCGCAACTCGCTCGACAACGGATTTTTCACCGCAAAGTTCGGCGGGGCCGCATCGGGACTCTGTTTCGGCCTGATCGTATTCCTTGAACTCTGGCGTACCATTGTCTTTGAGAATGTCGGTGCCGGCTGGGGAACGATCATTGTTGGTATCCTGATCATCCTGATCTTTACCATCGTTGACCGGTACATCGAAGTCTGGGCACGCAAGAACTACGGACCCTACGCAGCACCCGTAAAGGAGGCAGCACCATGACCGCAATCGCAGCAAAGCCGGCAGCAGGCTCGGCAATCAACCCAACCGCCATGGTGGTAGGTGTTGTACTGCTCATCATCCTTCTCGGGATCGCCTACGTGGTCTCTCCGGGTCTCGGTCTCATGGCCCTGATCGGCGTGGTCATCGGCGGTGTCCTGATCGGATTCGGTGTCCACTTCGTGCCGGTCGGCGGCGCACCCGCAGCAATGGGTCAGGCACCCGGTATCGCAACCGGTGTCGCGATGCTTGCAGCAGGCGCAGGACTTGCCGGACTCTTTGGCGGCGCCTGGGCAGCAGACCAGGGACTTGTCATTGCAGTCATCACCGGCGGAGTCGGCGGCGGACTGATGATGGCCATCACCTGTATGATGGTGAACTTCGTCTACGTCTTTGGCATGGGTATCCCCGCAGCCTCAGGCAAGGTAGCAAAGGACCCGATTACCGGGGACACCCAGCCTGAATACAAATCGCAGGGAACCGAAGGCCACGGTCTTCCGTTCGTCTCGTTTGTTGGCGGTGTCATCGGCGGTGTTCTCGGTGGAGCCGGCGGAACGCTCATCTATATCGAGCTTCTCGGCCTCTACAAGGCAACACTCCCGACTGTCATGAATGCATCCGCAGCCCAGGTACTCCCGATCGCAATCTCCGTCGCAGGAACGTTTGCCATCGGCCTGTTCCTTGTAAACGCGGTGCTGACTGCCTACAACATCACAGGAACAATCGAGGGCCCGCACGACCCCAAGTTCAAGCGCTGGCCACGGGCCATCGTTGCATCCGCGGTCGCATCGGCGCTCTGCGGGCTTGTGGCGATCCTGATCGTCACGATCTGAGGTGTTGAAATGACCGTTAAAGTTGAAGTAATTGAAGGAGGCGTCCCGCACCCGAAGATCATGGTCGCAGGACTCATCTGCACCATCGTGTGCCTGTATCTCTCCTATCTCAATGTGGCCACCAACACCGGGATGTTCTCGTTCTTCGGCGGCCTCGCCGTAATTTCGGCCCTCATCTGGGGGAGCAACACCATCAAGGTGCTCTGCAGTTACGGTATCGGTACCGGTGTACCTTCAGCAGGTATGATCGCATTCGGTTCCGGTGTCATTGCAATGCTTCTTGCAACCAAGTTCGGCATTGCAGCACCCATCGTTGCACTCGTCCTTGCAGCAGTCATCGGGCTCATCCTTGGGTACCTCGCAAACGATGTCCTCAACATGAAGATCCCGGTAATGATCCAGTCGCTCACTGAGCTCGCCGTGGTCGGGGCACTCACCCTCATGGGCTTTGCTGTCCTTATCACCGGCAGCTTCACGTTCACCGGTCTTACCAGTGGAACCGTTTCGCTGTTTGGCGCACTGTCCATGCCCAGCTACCAGGTCTCATTCATCGGTGGCGGGCTCACGGCCGTTGCATTCCTGCTCGGTGCAATCGCAATCCAGCACCCGTTCAACGCGTGCCTGGGACCAGGCTGGAAACAGGACCGGATGCTCATGCTCACCGCAGAGTGCGGCTTTTTGAGCATGATCGTGGCAGCCATCATGTCGTTTGCCCTCATCAGTGCCGGATCAGCCATCATCTCGCTCATCATTGCACTGATCGGATGGTTATACACATACTGCGAGTACATCAAACTCTCGAAGCGCGATGCATTCGCATGGCTTGACTCAAAGCCTATCCCCGACGTGGAGGGACACTAACCATGGCATACGTCATTGTTCTTCCGGAATTCGGGCTTGTCGCCGACCCCATGGTCGGAATTATCACAAGCGCCGGCGAGTCACTCTCACCCGTGGCGGACAAGGTAACCTCCCTTGAGGCATCAGCAGACGATCTGATCAACATGCTCTCAGGAGAAGGAAACTATGTCGCATCCTTCCCGGGCCGTGAGAAGACCCTCACCATCGGTGGCAGCGTTAGTGCATTCTGGTACGGGCTTGCCATCGGACTACTCATTGCAGGAGTCATTGCATTCCAGCTGGTAAAGGTGGGCTGATATGGCAGACAAGAAATCACCGGCAAGTGGATGGCCCCTCGTAAAGGGTGACTTCCACGCAGGAGATGCAAACAGCTGCGTAGCTGTTATCACCATGGGTTCCCACCTCGACGAGGAAGGAATCTGTGCGGCGGGCGCAGCGATGTGCGGTTCCTGTAAGACCGAGAACCTCGGTCTGGAGAAGGTCATCGCCAACTACATCGCCAACCCCAACATCAGGTTCATGCTCCTCTGTGGTACCGAAGTCAAGGGCCACCTTTCAGGACAGTCCATGATTGCGCTCCACAAGAGCGGCGT
>JBEKTA010000064.1:0-7849 GCA_049516515.1 Methanoregula sp.
GCTCATCCGCCCTGCGATGTACGATTCCTATCACGAAGTGATCGTGGCAAACCGGGCGGATGCACCCCTGACCACCGGGTACACGGTCACCGGGCCCATCTGCGAGACCGGGGATATCCTTGCCCCCGACCGGAAACTGCCGGAACTTGCGGCAGGCGATCTCATCGCGGTGCTGGACACCGGCGCATACGGGTACGCGATGTCCTCGCAGTACAACGGCCGGCCCCGCTGCCCCGAAGTGCTGGTCCACGGGAAAGATGTGGCCCTCATGCGGCGCATCGAGACCCTTTCTGACCTGACCGGTACCATGGTGCGGCCGCCCTGGCAGCGGTAACGCCAGGAGGTTTTCGTGGTACTCTTCCACTACGCACTGGTCGATGACCTGATATCGCAGGAAGAGTTCGAACGGCGCGTGGAGGATAAAATCGAGGAATGCGGCGACCTCCTCGATGAGCCCACCGCCGCGATGCTCGTGGTCGGGGCACTGGGACGCCAGCACGTCAAGGTCAGGGAACTCTCGGGGAAATCCAGCCTTTTTTGTTTTTTTGCGAAAGTCGTCGACAAGACCGAGCCTAATGAGTTCGACCGGAAAGACGGCGAGAAGGGCTGGGTCGCGACACTCCTCGTAGGAGATGAGACCGGGACGACCCGGGTCGTGCTCTGGGACGAGCGGGCAGGCGCGGTGCTCGAGATTGCCCTTGGCGACGTGCTGGAAGTGATCGGGAGGCACCCAGGAAAGAATACCCGGGAGATCTATGCACTTGCCCTGCGGAAGGCCAGCTGCGAGATCTCCTGTACTGCGACAGCCAAGAACGGCGTCGGGCTGTCCACGGAACCGGTCGACCTCGATGTGTGCCTGATCGGTGCGGATGCACCCCGCACGTTTACGCGCCGGGACGGGACGACCGGCGAGATGCAGGAATGCGTGATCGGCGATGCCACCGGGACTGCCCGCCTTGTCGTGTGGGCGCCGGACCTGCTCCGGGATATCCCGGCAGGGAGCGCGATCCATATCACCGGGGCAAAACCCGACCGCCGTGCCGAAGGGCGGGCCTACAGCATTGATGAGTCGTGTGCGGTACGTCTTTCCGATGCCGTCATCACCGTGCCCTTTGCCCCGCTTGTATCGGTCAGCGACAACGGGTATTATTCCGTGCATGGCGAAGTAAAGACCGTGCAGGAACCCCGGTCGTTCACCTCACGGGTCGGGGCAGTCTCGTGGGTACGGAATATCCGTATCTGCGAGGGAGAGGAGGATCAAAAAGTCGTGCTCTGGGGGGAGAAGGCACTGGTGCCGGTGCATCCCGGGGATCGTGTTGAGATCTACCATGCGGCGGCAAAACCCGGCCGGTTCGGAGGCATCGAACTCGGCGTGGGCCGGGGCAGTATCTTCCGGGTCCCGCACGAAGAACAACAGGCGATCACCTTTACCGGGACGATGATCCCCGGCAACGGGTGCATGTTTATCGATAACGGCACTGAACGATACCTTGTCGAGGGAGAGTTCCCGGCCGGGTGCGATATGAGGGTCACAGGAGTGCTCGCTGGAAGCCGTATTATCCCGGATACGGCAGAGCCGGCGGAGAAGGCCAGAGAAGAAGTGGCAGGACGCCTTGCTGCTCTTGTCAAACGACTTGACCCCCCTGAACCACGATAAAAATCACTTTCACCCCCCGCACGGCCCCGGGTTATATGGGTGGGGTTAAAATGTTGTTGTGCCATAGGAGATGTACTAGAAATGGCTGACAAAGCACTGGATATTGAAGATTTACCCGGCGTCGGACCAACTACTGCCGACAAGCTTCGCGAAGCAGGCTACCTGTCTGTTGAGAGCATCGCAACTGCCGCACCGGCCGAACTCTCGGAGATCACGGAGATCTCTGAGTCCACGGCAAAAAAGATCATCAAGGCGGCCCGCGAATCCGCAGATATCGGCGGTTTCAAGACCGGGAAAGATATCTTCGAGCAGAGAAAGGATATCAGGAAGTTGTCCTTCAGGGTCCCGGAACTCGACACACTTCTCGGTGGCGGCATGGAAACCCAGGCGATCACCGAGATGTACGGTGAGTTTGGTTCCGGTAAAAGCCAGATCGTCCACCAGATGGCGGTCAACGTCCAGCTCCCCGAAGAGCAGGGCGGCCTTAACGGCAGCGTGATCTATATCGATACCGAGAACACGTTCCGCCCCGAACGTATCGAGCAGATGGTCAACGGCCTTGGTATCGATGACATCCCGGACACCCAGGAGTTCCTGAACAATATCCATATCGCCCGGGCGCACACGTCCGACCACCAGATGCTCCTCGTGGAGAACTCCCGGGATCTTGCAACCGAACTTAAGTCGAGCAAGAAGCCGGTGAAGCTCTTCATCATCGATTCGCTCACCGCCCATTTCAGGTCCGAGTATGCAGGCCGGGGAACGCTTGCTGCACGGCAGCAGAAACTCAACCGGCACATGCACGATCTCTTCAAACTCATCGACGAGCACAACGCGGTCGGCCTCGTGACAAACCAGGTCATGTCAAACCCTGCCGTGTTCTTCGGCGACCCGACAAAACCTATCGGGGGTAACATCGTGGGCCACACGGCAACCTTCCGGATCTACCTGCGGAAGAGCAAGGCCGGCAAGCGTATCGCACGACTCGTGGACAGCCCCAACCTTCCTGAGGGCGAAGCACCATTCATGGTTGAAGAGGCAGGACTCAAGCCGTGTTGAAAGCACTGCTGACAGATGTTGACGGAACAATAACGGATTCCTCCCGCAGGATCGACACCGGGGCAATCGAGTGCATCCGGTCGCTCGCAGACGACGGGATCGAGGTCGTCCTTGCGAGCGGGAATACTGCCTGCTTCATGGACGCCCTCTGCAAAATGGCGGGTACAAAGGGGACATTTATTGCTGAGAACGGGGGGGTGTACCGGATCGGTTACTCCGGCACCCTCCACATCACCGGCGATCAGAGGGTCTGTCGTACGGCCCTTGAAACCGTGCAGGCCCATTACCGGAAGAAAGGGATCGAGCTGGTGCTCTACAGCTCCGAGTACCGGTATGCGGATCTTGCATTCGCCCGGACCGTGCCGGTTGAAGAGGTCATTCAGCTGTTGTCAGGCCAGCCGGTGCAGGTGATCGACACCGGGTATGCCATCCACCTTCAGTCAGAAGGTATCAGCAAGGGAACCGCCCTTGTCGCTCTCGCACGCGACATGAACCTTTCCCCCCAGGACTTTTTTGCCATCGGCGACGGGATCAACGACGCCGGCATGCTTGCGGCAGCCGGCCGGGGCGTGACCCTCGCAAATGCCCACCCGGCGACAAAAGCGGCGGCATCCGATGTGATGGAAGATGGATACGGAAAGGGCTTTGTACAAGCCGTAAAAAAGTATAGGTCTTACCTTCGGGCAAGGTAACGGTCGACGACGATATAATCCTTAATGTCTTTTACCGCCTCAAAGGGGACAACCAGCAGGTTGCCATCTTCAAGGTCGTACCCGTCGGTGACAAAAGACTGGTCCGGGTGGATGATCAGGTCGAGAACCTGCCCCGAATCAAAATCGACCCTGATGTTCTTGAGCGTGCCGACAAGTTTACCGTCATTGCTCATGATCTTTTTTCGTGAGAGGCTGCGGGCGAATGTACGAGTCATAAAAAAAATGACGATGTATTAATATTTAAAGTGTTCTGAAATGGCGGGGCATAGAAGGTTATTTTGAAAATCCAATCCGACTTTTTCGTTCTTTTCATGCGCGGCCCGCGTGAAGGATAAAAGCACGGTACCGGAAATGTCTCCGGGGGGGCGGGGCCGTATCAGAGCGAGGGAAAGACCCGGATAATATCAGACTGGGTGAGGATGCCCACGGCCTTCCCGTTCTCGGTCACGATGAGACGCCCGATCTCGCGTTCCTTGAACCGTGTTATCACTTCAAAGAGTTTGATATCGGACGGCGCCTCGACCACGTCATGGGTCATCACCGACGGGAGGAGGGTGTCGATGGACAGGCCCCGGTCAAGGGCTTTTGTGATATCGCTCATGGTGACGATGCCAGAAAGGTGCTCCCCGTCAATGACCGGCGCGCCGTGGATATGGTGCCGGTTAAAGAGGGCAATCGCGTCCTTGATGGTCTCTTTGCTTGTCAGCGACTTAAGCGGTGTGCTCATATAGGCCTTGATCGGCTGTTTGGGAAGCGATATCATCTCGGATGTGGCGATCAAAAGCGACTGCTTGGACTCGTCCTTCCCAAAGACCTCCCCCCGGATCAGGAGCTTGTTCACCGGTGTCGGGCCGATGGTAATCTTGTCGCCGATCTCGAAGATCTTGGCGCTGCCGACGAGTTTTATGACCGCGTGGCAGATGTCGGGGTGGCAGAGCGTGGTAAAATCGATCTCCTGCACATGTGCCCCCTTCACCTCCACGCCATCCCGGCTGATCGGCACATCGTAGTCTGCGCCCGATATATTCAGGTTGAGTTCCTTGTATGCCAGTTCGGTGGGGATGTAGCCGCCCTTTGGCCCGGGAACCCCGTCCACAAGGCCGACCGCTTTCAAGGACTGCATCTGGTTACGCACCGTACCCGGGTTCCGCAGGATCATGTCGGCGATCTCTTCGCCCTTGATAGAATGGGACTGCTGGTGGTAGAGGGTAATGAGCGTGATCAGGATATCCTTCTGGATAAGGGACAGCTCCATAACGATAAGACGTATCACAGTCAATAGATATATAGGTTGGAGTTTTGTGGAATTCGAACGGATGCCTACTGTGCCCACTGCTGATGAGATCCTTGACCGGAGTTTCCGCCGTGCAGCAAAAAAACGTAAAGAGAAGGATAACAAGGATCGGGCTAACGAGGAGTTTGTAAGGGCCGTCGGCGCGGCGATCCACGACCGGCTGGTTTACATCATCCGGGGATTCCCTGAGTTTGAAGAGATACCTCCCTTTTACCGGGAGATGGCGGATATCCTTTATGGGATCGACAATATCAAGCAATCCCTTGGGGCGGTAGGCTGGGCGGCAAAGCACACGAAAATGGTGGGTAACGAGATTGCCGTGCAGTCCCGGAAGTCCCCCGAGACCCTCGTGCTCCGGAAACGGGCGGTCGCACGCCTTGCCTCCATGGTCCACCAGATCGATAAGGACCTGCTGTTCTTGAACAAGGTACGAAACACCTTAAGGAAACTGCCCCATATCGAGGACGCCTTTACGGTCGTGATTGCCGGGTACCCGAACGTGGGCAAATCCTCGTTTATCCGGCTCGTCTCGTCCGCAACCCCCGAGATCGCGTCCTACCCGTTCACGACAAAAGGCGTGATCGTCGGGCTCCGCGAAGAAGGCAGAATCCGCATCCAGTTCGTGGACACTCCGGGGATCCTTGACCGGCCCGCAGAGGAGAGAAACCCCATCGAGCGGCAGGCGCTCTCCGCGATAATGAACGTGGCAAGCGTGATCCTCTTTGTCCTCGACCCATCAGAGCACTGCGGGTACCCGATGGAGATGCAGCTGCGGCTCCTCGACGAGGTAAAAGGCATGGTGAACGTGCCGCTTATTGTCGTTGCAAACAAGTCCGATCTCAAGGTGGAGGAGGGATATCCCTCCATGTCCACCGAAACAAAAGACGGTGTGGACGAGGTGCTCAAAGAGCTCCTCAGCCACCGCAAGGCCTGGGAAGAATCAAAGAAAGCTGATGAGAGCCAGGCCAACCAGAAACCCGATAATAGTCCCGCCGTTTAACGGGGGAAGGCCGGCCTGTGGTTTGCCGGACATGACAAAATGGAGCAGGACGATAAGGCCGGCGATGGAGCCGATAATCGCCCCGAGCGCCGGCAGGTTGATGAACCCGAAGTATTTTGTCCCGTGGACAAAGACGTTTGCGGAGACGACGAGGATCGCGGGCATGATCATGTCGCCCATGCCGATGATAAAGGCGGATCGCTCGCCCCCGTCAGTCAGTTTCCCGATCCCCTCTTTGATGAACGAGTAATCCTTCCTTTTTGGGATCACAAAGAGGATCGGGGTCTTCTGGTCGATCACGCCTTCCGCGAGCGTGAGCATGTGTTTTGTCTTGTACACGGAGATCGCATCGTAGACCGCAAGGAGCACGAGAAGCAGGCAGACCGGCAGGATATCAAGCGAGGCACCGAAGATCGCGGCCACCCCGGCGCCGATAAGGATCCCGAGGCCGTCGATCACATACCATTCCGGGTATTTGTACAACAGGACCGTCGCGAGCACGGAAAGGACAAGCACGAGGCCCGTTGTTATGAGGGTCTGGGCAGTCGTTGAATAGACCACAACCGCAGGCAGCACCGCCTCCCACCATTCCGTCGTTGCCACCGAGGTTTCGCCCATCGCTGCAAAGACTATTGCCGCGAAGATATACACGAACGTCAGGAAGAGCGCGACCGTGATGACGGCCCCGATCACCTTTTTTAAGTTGTACTTGATCAGGACGAGCAGGAACGCGGTGAAGACAAGGAGGATCCCGATGAAGATAAGCGGGTTCTCCATCGACGTCGGGTCCTGGAAGGCGACGATCCCCGAGACCTGGACGGGAAGCGTGAGGAGCAGTGCACCGATTTCCACGGCGATGAGGAGGGCCGGCATTGCAAGGAGGGGCATGAAATTCTTGAGCCTGGCAGTCAGGGTGTCCATGAAGGTGTCTCCGGAGGGATAGTTAGCTTAATGTTGTGCGCTCTATCATCTAAAAGCATGGACATTCCCGAGTACTTCCCTGACATCCTGCTCACGGCAGTGATGGTGATCTCCACCCTCGTTCTCATCCTGCGGTTCTGGCAGGACCTGATAATTGCGATTGCGGCCGCCCTTATGATGCTCTCGCTTGGCGGGCTGTTTTTGTCCCTCCAGATCAAGGTGCGGAACCTCGAATCAAACGTGATCACCCGGGAGCGGATGCTGCGTTCAAACCTTGAGGAGATTTCCACCCACATGACGACGGAGTATGACAAGACAACCGCCCACCTTGAAGACCTGGTAACCGAGCTCTCAAAAAGGGTCTACAAATAAGAGCCCGGCCGGCCCAACAGTACTGCAGGAGAGAAGAGTCATGGGTGTCGCACTCCGGGATATCATCGCAGACTATAAGGTACCGGTCACCTGGGAGGGCCTTTCCGGGGTAGCGGCGGTCGATGCGAACAACGCGCTCTACCAGTTTTTAACGATCATCCGGCAGCCGGACGGGACGCCGCTGATGGACCATCACGGGAGGGTGACCTCCCACCTCTCGGGGATCCTCTTCCGGATGGTCAACTTCCTTGAAAAAGGGGTAAAGCCGGTCTTTGTCTTTGACGGGAAGCCGCCCGAACTCAAGGCGGCGACAAACGCGGAGCGCCGCAAAAGCCGGGACGAGGCCGGGATAAAGTGGAAGGAGGCGGTGGAGCGCGGCGATGACGAGGAGGCATACAAGCAGGCCCGGTCGTCGACCCGGGTGGACGAGACGATCCTTAAGACCTCAAAGGAGCTGCTCGGCCTCATGGGCATCCCGTACGTGCAGGCACCAACCGAGGGTGAGGCACAGGCGGCGTACATGGTGCAGAAAGGGGACGCCCGGTACGCGGTCTCGCAGGACTACGATACGCTCCTCTTCGGCACCCCGACGCTGGTCCGGAACCTCACGGTGAGCGGAAAGCGCAAGATCCGGGGCCGGGTCGTTACTGTAAACCCGGAGCGGATGGTGCTCGCCGAGGTGCTCGCCGGCCTGAAACTGACCCGGGAGCAGCTAATCGAAATCGGAATACTGGTGGGAACCGATTTCAACCCGGGCGCCGACGGCGTGGGGGCAAAGACCGGTCTGAAGATCGTGCAGAAAGGGGAGTTTGCGGCAAAACTTGCAGAGAAGT
>JBEKTA010000065.1:0-7818 GCA_049516515.1 Methanoregula sp.
GCTCCGCCGCTGCCTACCAATACGCCCCGGTCCGGGCTCGATGCGGTCCCGGTCCTTGGAGCGCTCGGCCTGTGCGGTGTGATCTTCCTGTTCCGGAAGAACGGGAACTAATCTTTTTTTTCAATAATTGGGGGTATTTGCCGAAGATTCCTGGAGAGTTATAGTGCTTCTTTGAGGATTTCTACAGAGCCGATTTTTTATTCATCACCGGCTTGAAGAATTAGATCCGGGCTCGTCATGAGATAAAATAAAAAAGGGCTACTGGATTTTGTGGACGGAACACAGGTTGCCGCACGAATTGATACTGTATGACATGAGGATGGCCTCATCGTTAAGGCTCTTTTCTCCGATGCCGATCCTGCTCAACTTGTCACGGATGAGGCGTATCTTTTTTTCAGTAGTTTGCATAGGGATAATGCCACATTGGCGGGTGATACGATAAAGAGATGTATTTAATCACGGGATTTTTTGGCCCGCGAGAACCGGACATAAACCGATCGGGTTTATTCCGGAACAATGAAAACCGCGTTAAAAAAATCCGGTACAGAAACCGGATCCGGATAATGAGGAGTTATAAACAGTCACCCGGGTTTTCGGGTCTTTCAGAAAGTTCTGACGCGTTCACGACCGGCTCGGGAAAATGTAGTGGTGATTACCTGCGGTCATTGATGAGACGGATGAGGTTTTCCCGTCCTTTTTTTACCTTCTGGATAATTCCCCGCAGGTGGAGATCATTGAGCGTGGAACTCACGGTGGATTTTGGCATGCCCAGGTCTTTTACGATCTCTGACTGGAACCGTTCCCCTCCGTTTGCCCTGAGCAGCTGGAGGATCCGCTCTTCGAGGCTTACCAGATCGGCTTCGGACAAGCGGGAGGCCTGCTCCACAGGATCTTCAGCTGGATCGTCAGGCCCGGGGTCCCGCCTTCTCTTTTGGTATATCATGAAGCCGGCCACTGCGATTAAAATAACGATAAGCCCCAGGCCAACCGGCAGGACCGGAAATACCGGTCCCGCGAGCACGATTTGAGGTTCCCCGGGCCCGAAAGAACGCAGGCCGTACCATACGAGCCCGTCGCTCCCCTGCTGGTCGGGGACCGGATCTGCAGAGGTTACCGTATAGCCATGCGGGTACTGGATGATGAGCGTGGAGTCCTTATCCAGGTACAGCCCGCCGGCAAATGCATCGCCTGCCACAAGACCTCCGTCAGTCACGGAAAAGTTCGTCCAGGAAAACGAGTAGGTGACTACCCCGAACTTTCCGGTCGGGGACGTCTGGACGACGGCGTTACCGGAAAAATTGTCTGCCTCCATCAGCCGGGACGTACCGGTGGCCGCCTGCGCGGCGGAACGCTGCATCAGATCCTCCAGCTGGGGGAGGTAGACAGGGTCCAGATCGCGGGAGTAGTTTTCAAAATTATTCAGGTCATCGTCGGTGGCAAGGGGAGTACGGTACTCCACCGTCCAGAGCGCTGAGCCGTCTTCCTGGAGGGTTATTGTATAGGTTGTGGTGTACTCTGTTGTAGCCGGGGCAGGTGCTGCCCATACTCCCGGCAGTGTGCAGAGCAGGAGCAGGACTGCTATGGCCAGAACCCGGTACCAGGTCAGTTTATCCATGGTGCACCTTGTTGTTGATCATTATCGTGTTCCTTATAAAAAAATGCGCAACCGGTCTTTTTGTCACCGGTTACGAACCTGGATTGCGAAATTATCAGTAGTGGGTCCCGGTATCCCTGGCATTATTCCTGTAGGCATTACCGTTGGTTAGTCCCTCTGTCATCTCCGTTCCTGTTTTGCCGGTCGTTTGCAGGGTTCTGGCCATGGCCGGGTATTTCCTGGGTTACCTCCTGGTGCTGCTGGGTCTGCCAGGACTGGTTCGTTTCCTGGGAGAATTGCCCGGTCCCGTTCCACGTGTGCCCGGTGATTTCCCCGGTATGGTTCCATTCCTCGGGGATCGTTCCGTTTACGTTGAAGCCCTGCCCTCTTTGTGTATATGCCGGGATGGTCTGATTCCACACTTGGTTCTGTGAACTGGAATTCAGGTATTCCGCCCGGAACATTGCCCTGTTGTCTGCATCCCGGGAGAGCTCAAACTGCGTCAGGGTCTTCTGCTCAAACATCTGCTCCAATGCATGGCTGTTGTTGTATGCCCGTGCCAGACCCGGGTTATCCGGATGCGAGAGCAGGAGATTTTCCAGAGCGATCTGGTGGCTGAGAATCATTTCCTGCGCGTGAACGAGGGCATCATCAAAGGGTGACGGCATGGGTCCGGTCCCGTTGAATCCGGACATAGGCCAGGTCCTGTTGTAGGTCTCGTTATACCCCGGCATGAATCCAGTCCCGTTGAACAGTTCCAGTGTCTGCCCGGTCTGGTTCATTTTCTGCCAGTACTGATCCAGTGCCCGGTCCGCGGCATCGGTCCTGTTGGCGGCCAGTGCGCTTTCCAGTTCAGCAAGGCGGAGGTCTGAGTGATCAATTTCTTTATCCAGCCTTTCGCTCTGGTTGAATGTGAAGGTCTCATCGAGATTTTCAAATGCGATCTTGAGCCCGTACAGTGAACTGTCAGCGCCAATAGGTCCGTTATACGGCTGTATGGTGTCTACGGGTTGCAATCCCTGCGTGCTTGTGGTGTTGTCTGCGGCGGCGGTTCCGATGGCGCAGAGCACTCCGAGCACCATCAGCCCCACCAGCACGCAAAATCTGGCATTACATCTGATATTCATGGTTTGTTTTCCTCCGTTTTCCGGTTTGTGCCGTTAAAGTAAAGATTCCTGTCCGGGTGCCTTAAGGGTCGCTACCGTTCCGGCAAATTCCGGTCGTCCGTGCAGTTTCCCTCTGTCGCGCAATCGTTCCGGATCGTTCAGGTTGAAAATCGGAGCGATTTCCTGTGAGAAAAAATTCCGGTCTTTTTCCGGGGGAATTACGCGCCAGACCGGTTTTGGAGCAGCCGGGCGCGCGAAAAAAAAGGGAGAATATACTAAAAGGAAACCGGCTGGCCCCCCAAACGACCGGGTATCCGGCAGCAAAAGATAGTATAACCCGGCACAGAAACGAGTATATCCGGAGATATGCGCATGGGAACAGAGGTATCATTCGAGGAGATCGTCTCGAAAACCCGGGCCCTGATGCCCGATGTCACAGAAAAACTCAAAAGCCTTATCCTGTATCCTTCGGTGGCCTTTCCCGGCTGTCCTCCTGAACCTGTCCAGGCGATGGCGGTTGCAACGGCTGCGCTACTCAGGGAGTACGGGCTGCCAGATGTCCGCCTCATCGATATCCCGGGGGGATACCCGGTGGTGTACGGCGAGTGCCCGGCCCCGCCCGGTATGCCGACCGTCATGATGTACGCCCATTACGATGTCCAGCCGGCCCGAAAAGAGGACGGGTGGGAGACGGATCCCTGGACGCCAGTGGAGAAGGACGGGCGCATCTACGGGCGTGGAGCCGCCGATGACAAGTCGGGCATCGTGATGATCGCGGCCTCCCTTGCGATCTTTAGCGGGAAACCCCCCGTGGGCGTGAAGGTGCTCATCGAGGGAGAGGAAGAGACAAACAGCCATCTCGAAGCGTTTGTCGCCGCTCACCCGGACTTTTTCCGGTGCGATGCGTTTATCGTTGCGGATAATGGCAACCTCACGGTCGGGGACCCGGCACTCACCACCTCCCTGCGGGGTGAAGTCTCCTGTATCGTTGAAGTCCGTACCCTTGAGAGCCCGGTCCACTCGGGAACGTTCGGGGGAGCGGCGCCCGATGCCCTGGTCGCCCTGATCCGTATGCTTGCCACGCTCCATGATGCTAAAGGAGACGTGGCAGTACCGGGACTCCGTTCCTGTTCCCGTGAGAACGTGGAGTACCCCGAGGCCATGTACCGTGAGAGTGCGGGAATGCTTGCCGGGGAAGACCTCATTGGCACCGGGCCGCTTGGCGCACGCATCTGGTCGAAACCTTCCGTCACCGTGATCGGAATCGATGCCCCCTCCGTTGGCACTTCCGCAAATATCCTGATCGCCAGGGCCGCTGCAAAGATCAGCGTGCGTATCGCCCCTGACGCGGATCCTGATCAGGAACTGCATCTCCTAACGGATCACCTGCGAAACGTCGCACCCTGGAACGTCCGTGTCGATGTCCGGGACGTGAGTGCTTCGTTTGGGTTCGTCTGCCCGGCCGGGGGTCCGGGGCTTGCCGCCGCCCACCGTGCACTGGAAACCGCCTTTAATAAACCGGTCCGGGAAAAGGGGACCGGAGGATCGATCCCCCTGCTGCACGTGCTCCACACCGCCGTCCCCCGCGCCGAGTTCATCCTGTGGGGAGCAGAGGATGCCGCATCTTCGCGTATCCACGGCACGAATGAGAGCGTGGATATCGGTGAGCTGGAGCGGTCGATTGTGGCACAAGGTCTTTTCCTGTCACTGCTCGGAACCGGGCGGCATAACGATTAGCAGAGAAAACCGGGAACTTGTCGCATACTTTTTTCGATCCAATAAAACCGGGAATATTATAAGAGGACCATCATATTCTTATTCTGGTAGTTTAAGGTGTTCGAATACATCGTCGCATGTATTATCGCACTGGGCTGTGGCATTGTTTCGGCAGTCATAGGCCTCGGCGGCGGTTTCCTGTTCGTACCGACGCTTACCCTCCTTTTCAACCTCAACGTCAAAACGGCAATGGGAACGAGTCTC
This sequence comes from Methanoregula sp., assembly GCA_049516515.1. GTDB lineage: Archaea > Halobacteriota > Methanomicrobia > Methanomicrobiales > Methanospirillaceae > Methanoregula. The sequence continues at coordinate 4,681 of JBEKTA010000065.1, forward strand.
GCCGTCATTATATTCACGGCATTCTCTGCTTCATTCTGGTACCACCGGCGGGGCAAAATACTCTATAAGGTCGCCCTTGTCCTGATCCCACCGTCAGTTCTCTTCTCTGTCATCGGCTCGATGATGACCCGTTATATCGATGCCCGCATCCTTGCCGGGATTTTCTCGGCCGTCCTTATCCTGATCTCGCTTGAGATGCTGATCCCGGCGTTCCGGTTCTTCCCGGAGATCCGGTTTGGCCCCTCGTTCCTGCTCTCAACAATCGTCCCGTCACAGCAGATCCAGCCGATCACCCGCATTCCCTACTCTCATCTCATCGTATGGGGTGCAGTTGGCGGTTTTCTGGGAGGTATCACCGGCACGAGCGGCGGAACAATTTTTGTGCCTGCTCTTGCCACCATCGGGATCCCGATGCACTACGCGGTTGCCACATCCATGTTCTCCGTCATTGCCCTCGCAATTGCCGGTGCGATCTCGTATGCCACAGTCGGCCAGATCTCCATTCCCTTTATGATTGTCTACGGTATTGGTGCCGCTCTCGGCGCTTGTCTTGGTACTGTCGTGGCGACCCGCACAAACGAGCTCCATGTCCGGCGTATATTCGGGGTACTGCTCATCATAATGGCCATGCTCATGATCTTCTCGCAGGTGCTGTGAGGGGGCTACCGGACTTCCGGGAGAGCCGGACACGAAACCTCATGGTCTGGCATTGAATCCTGACGCGTGTGAAGGCGCATCCCAAAAAAACCTTCTCCGTATCAGGCCGGGGCACCCGTTACCGGCAAAAATGTTCAGGTCCTTTGTCAGCAGGTGAAAGCATATAATGTAAAGTAACGTATCCTTTACAATGCCACTATACATGATGTATCATGCGCACTCATTTGCAGGGCCGATCCTGATGATCGCCCTCTGGGTTGTTCAACTGCTCATCGCGTTTCTCATCTACAGGGACGCAAAAGAACAGAAGATGCTTGCACCGGTCTGGACCATTATGGCGATCCTGCCTGTGCTCGGGTATGTTACCGATGTGCTGTACCTGATCATCCGGGAGGTCAGGCCATCACGGAAGACAGAGAATCCCACAGCGTCCTTATAACCGAAAAGGACCGCATGGCACACGGAGCCGGATCCTGCACTGGCCGGATGGGATAGTAATAAGCACGGTGAGAAACCAGCCGTGCCCTTTTTTTAGTTCAGGACGTGACCTGAAAATTTCAGAAAATATTCTGGTCAGCCGCTTGAGAATTTCAAAAAAAGACCGGTTCGCGGGGCTTTTGAGGATTCCGGAAAAAAGGGCCTCTCCCAACGACCATACTGGTTGTGAAAAAAAAATTCAGAGCCGGACCAGCTCATAGTCGCGGCTGCCCATGCCCAGCTCTTCTGCATACTGCAGCTGGCGCGGGCCTCTGGTGTTGGGCCGCATCCCGGAGAACTTGTCCTCGCCCGGGTGGAGGTGGGCCGTGAGGAACGACTCCTTGTATCCCTGCTGCTGGTTCACGAGATCGCAGGCTGCTGCATCGATCGCCACCGGGTCTGTTGAGGCGAGGATGCCGATATCCGGGACAATCGAGGCATCGCTCCACGGGACGCAGTCACAGTCCGGCGTGATCCGGGTAAGGAAACTGATGTAGCCGACCTTCCCTTCTTTCCCCTGCACCGCCCCGTACGCGTACTCGATCAGCCGCTCGGTAAAGAGCGGGATCTCGGTTTCCCAGTCGATATCGATCGCGTGCGACGGGCAGACCGTCATGCACTCGAAGCACCCGATGCAGAGGCCGTGATCGATGGTGGATTTCTTCCTGACAAGCGTGATCGCGGACTTCGGGCAGACAGCCACGCACTTCCCGCACCCGATACAGAGTTTGCGGATTGAAAACGGCTTTGCCTGATGCTGTGCCCGTTTCCCCTCGGGAGGTGCGCAGCCCATCGCGAGGTTTTTCAACGCCCCGCCAAACCCGGCCACCTCGTGCCCCTTGAAATGGGTCATCACGATCATGCTGTCCGCCGCGACGATGTCTCCCGCGATCGAGACCGATCTAAAGTGCTTTTTGTTAATGGCAATATGGGCGACGTTTTTCCCGCAGAGCCCGTCCGCAATGATCACCGGTGCCCCGATCACCGCGTAGTCGAACCCGTGGTGCACCGCGGTCGTGATATGGTCGACCGCGTTTGACCGGCTCCCGAGGTACAGCGTGTTTGTGTCTGTCACAAACGGCAGGGCTCCCGCCTCTTTTATCTTCTCCACTATCTGCCGGACATAGACCGGGCTGATGAAAGAATCGTTGCCCTGTTCCCCGAAATGCAGCTTTACTGCCGTGCGGTCCCGTTTATGGATACAGGACGAAAAACCGGCAGCCTCAAAGAGCCGCCGCACCTTTGCCTCGGTACTCTCATCATTCGATCGTGCCCGGAGGCTTGCAAACCAGACTTTACTTGTCATGTCCGGATCATCCCGGATCGATTATTGTCATGCAGATGTATCTAAAGTTCGTGGCCGGTCAGACTATGGTATCAAGGTTACGCATCCGTGACTTGTCCTTATTGTACCGTTTCAGGTCCTTTGCCCTCTCGAAGTACTGGCGGGAGAGATCGTCCCGTCCCATCTCCTGCGCACAGACTCCCATGTTGTTCCAGGCATCGGCGTTCGCCGGGTTCTTCTCCAGCAGCCGGTTGTACGTGTCCACCGCAGCCGAAAGGATCTTATTATCGGCCCTGAGGATCCCGATTTTTTTGAGCGTCTCGGCACAGGTATAGAGGATCTCCTCGTCACTCGGAGCGAGTTCCACCGCTTTTGTAACTGACGCAAGCGCCTCCTCGTTGCGCTCCAGCGCTTTGAGGCACACGCCCCGGTCGTTCCATGCATAGGCATGCGTGGGATCGATCTCAAGCGCACGGTCAAAGGCGGCAATCGCATCCTCGTATCTCCCTTCACGGTAATAGAGCCTGAGGCCTTCGAGATACTGTGCCTTTGACCTGCCCATCAGGCGGCCGAACATATTGCCCTGGCCTGAGGGAGATTCGGATTTTTCCGGCCCGGTCCCGTCGGCTGTAACAGGAGCCTGCCGGCTTAAGAGTTCCGGCCCGAGGGTATTGGTGATATCGCGGATCGCCCCGATGACGCCGATAAAGATCCCGCGG
>JBEKTA010000066.1:0-7765 GCA_049516515.1 Methanoregula sp.
TGCGGTCGGAATAGCTCCAGTTGATCACCGGATTGGCGAACTCGCTCCAAGAGTTCGATCCCACTCATGCGGGGCATCACGATGTCGGAAATGATGATGTCATACGGGACAGAATGGATTTTTACGAGGGCCTCAAGTGCTGATACAACCGTATCGACCCGAATATCCCCGGCCCGTTCAAGGAAGATCTTCCCGAGTTCAAGCAGAGCAGGTTCGTCGTCAACGTACAGTGCGGAGATCATGGTATGCGGTTTTCCCCGGAATCGATGTGCAGTTATCTGCGAGAATCCTTAAATCTGTTGCTTTTCTTAAAAACAGGGATGACAGGTGCATGGCGTATACCTCCCGCACTCTTTTTACAAAAATAGCGTTCCGGGTAGAACCCGGGAACAGACCTGGATATCTGAAAACCAGACGCGTATTTACGGTATGAGGGGAACGTCTTTAGGTCAACCGAAACCATTTTTATTTAGGGTGTCCTAATTATTGATCAGATGGCACAGGAACAGGTAGAGGAATATCTCGAAGCGATTTACGATATCGGTGGAAGAGAAGGCGCGGCAAAGACCACGGCGATTGCAAAATGCCTCAAGGTTGCGCCGGCGAGCGTGACCGAAGCCCTCCAGAGCCTTGCGGAAAAGAACCTTGTTAATTACGAGCCCTACAAGGGTGCGAGCCTGACCGAGGAGGGGAAAAAGATTGCAGAGACCATCAAACGCCGTCACCGGCTCCTAGAAGTCTTCCTCGCCGATGTGCTCCATATCAGCAGGACCAGGGTACACGATGAAGCATGCCGGATGGAACATACGATCTCCGAGGATACCGAGAACGCGCTTTGCCGGATGCTCAATGCCCCGTCCCGCTGTCCCCATGGCAGCCCGATCTCACCCTGCACCAAGGAGATCGGGAGCTGCAGCGAGTGCGATGCGGTCACCGGTTCTGCCATTTCCCTCCAAAGTGACCTTCGTTCCTCTGATATTATCCCCATTACCGATCTTGGTGCACAGGAAAAAGGAACGATTGCGTTTATCCGGGGGGACTGCAAGGTTGTCCAGCGGCTTTCCGATCTGGGCTTAACGCTCGGGACCACTGTCTCTGTCACCCGTAAAGCACCCATGAGCGGTCCGGTTGAAGTCTTTGTGCGCAGGACAAAACTGGCAATCGATCACGCGATTGCGGAAAATATTTTTGTGAATGCCGTGAAGGGTGGGGCACCGTGAGCGGGTGTGGGGGATGCAAAGAGTGCACCCCGCCAAAGGAGAGCACCATAAAAAATGTGGATTACACCATCGCCCTTGCCGGTAATGCAAATGTCGGTAAAAGCGTAACCTTCAACCAGCTGACCGGCGTCGACCAGATTATCGGGAACTGGCCGGGGAAAACGGTAGAGCGTGCCGAAGGGCTCCTCCAGTACAAGGGTAAACGTATCCGCGTGATCGACCTGCCGGGAATCTACTCGTTTTCCACCTACTCTATGGAGGAACTGGTATCTAGGGAGTACATCGCGCTTGAGCACCCGGATGCAGTCGTCAACGTGATCGATGCATCCGCGCTGGAACGCAACCTCTTCTTTACGATCCAGCTCATGGAACTCGCCCCACCGCTGCTCGTCTCGGTCAACCAGATCGATCTTGCGGAGAAAAAAGGGATCAGTGTCGATACCGGAAAACTCGCAAAACTGCTCGGTGTCCCGGTCATCCCGACCGTGGCTATCCGGGGAAAGGGCATTTCCAATCTCACCGAAGCGATTCTCGATCTCGTGCACGATCACCCGGTCCCGCCGGTTCTCACGTACGGCAGGGAGATCGAAGAGCGCATCGGTAAAATCATTTCCCTGATGGGTGCGGTAACAACCCCGTATCCCGTCCGCTGGATCGCAATAAAACTGCTGGAGCGGGATCCCGAGGTCTCCCGCATTGTCGGTTCACAGGACCCGTCCATTCTTGCCGCTGCCGGGAAACTCTCCGAAGAGATAGAGGCGCTGCACGGGGAACCGGTCTGCGTCGTGATGAGCGCGGAGAGGTATCAGGTGGCCGACCGGATCGCGGCTGAGGTGATCACCGTGCGGGCCCCGGAGGTCGGCACGCACACAAAGAGCCTGACCGACCGGCTCGACCAGGTGGCCCTCCACCCCCTCATCGGGTACCTTGCGGTCTTTCTCGTGATAGGGGGCCTGCTCATATGGACGTTTGTCGTCGGTGCCCGCATATCCGACATTATCCAGTCATTTCTCACGCAGATCGCGCCGTATGAACCGGTCGTCACCGGCCCTGTCGCCAGTACCCTCTGGAACGGCGCGTTCTCGGGATTTATCGCGGGCGTCACGCTGGTCATCCCGTATGTCCTGCCGTTCTACCTTCTTCTCGCGGTGATGGAGGACTCCGGCTACCTCACCCGCATCGCGGTGATGCTCGACAGGGGCATGCACAAGATCGGGCTGCACGGCAAAGCTGTCATTCCCCTCATCCTTGGTTACGGGTGCAACGTCCCGGCCTGTTTTTCCTGTCGGATCATGGAATCGCCCAAGCAGAAACTACTTGCGGCGTTTCTGGTCACCCTCATCCCCTGTACGGCCCGGACGGTCGTTATCCTCGGCCTCGTCGGCAAATTTGTCAGCATCTGGTGGGCGCTCGCGCTTTACGCGTTCGATATTGTGCTGATCATCATTGTCGGGAGGATCGCATTCAAGGTCGTCCCGGGCGAGTCGGTGGGCCTTATCATGGAGATGCCGGACTATCATGTCCCGTCGGCTTCGGTCGTTGCAAAGCAGACATGGGCGCGGACAAAGTCGCTTATCTGGTTTGTCTTTCCCGCGTACATCGTCGGGAGCGCCGCGATCCAGGTCTTCTACGCGGTCGGCCTGCTCACCCCGGTCAACAACATCCTTGCGCCGATCACGGTCTTATGGCTGGGCCTGCCCCTCATCGTCGGGATTACCCTCATCTTCGGTATCGTGAGAAAGGAACTTACGATCCTCACGCTTGCGGTGCTCTTCGGGTCGACCAACTTCGCGGCATTCCTCACCCCGGTTCAGCTCATCGTCATCGCACTCGTCTCGATGCTCTATATCCCCTGCATCTCGGTTATCCTCGTGCTCGCATCGGAGTTTGGGTGGAAACGGTCGCTTGCAATCTCATTTACCGAGGTCGTCCTCGCGCTCGTGGTTGGCGGGATCGCATTCCGGCTGCTCAGCCTGTTTATGGGCTGAGGCACACCCGGTGTTTTTTTTATTCCGCACGGTCGTCAGCGGGAGACCGGTCGGGATTCTCTAAAAAAGGGAAATCGTTGCCATATTTTTTAAGGTGCATCAGCCGGAGGATGAAAAAAGGGGTATCATTGCCCGGGCGTTTACAGGGGGATCTCATGAACCGATGGTGGTTACCGGGACATACGGGGCTTTCCCGGTCTTTGGATCGATCAGGATTGAGATCGTTCCCCGCGGGGTGCGCTTGGTGACCTGCGTGACCAGTGTACCGTTGTTATAGACCTCCACAGTCAGGTTATTTCCATAATCATCCTGCTTCGTGAACGAGGCCTGCACGAGATCATCTGCGTTTTTGATTGCATAGACCTGTTCACCGGTGCCACGGACCTCTTTCTGGGCTCCCGGGTTCCCATAACTTCCTACAAATGTCCCGTTGTACGTTACCTTCACCCACACGCCTTCGGCGGGGATCACGACCTGCGGGGTTGTCGTGACGGGGACCGGCGTCTGGTTCACCGGTGTGACCGTCGGCTGATCTAAACTACCGGGATTTCCTGACGGCAACAGGAAAATAATGGCAGTTCCCCCAATTATAACCAGGAGCACGACAATGATTGCAGCCATCACCCGGACCGGGATTTTCCCGGACTGCGATACAGGTTGCTTTTCGGTGGGGGACAGTACGGCCGGGGGCGTTCCTGCCACGGGAGTCTCTGGAACATCTTCGGACGATGCCCCGGAGAGTACCGGGAAAACGATCGTGTCGGGTAATCCGGTCTGTACTACGGTCGTAGGGATGCCTGAACCGTCCCGGTGATCCGGTATATCTCCTCCCGGTACTGGCGTCTCCCCGGACAGAGCCGATCCTCCTGTCGCCGAATTCACCGGCAATCCGGCCGGCGTATCTTGGGATCCGTCACGCTCTTTTGGGTCAGACAGATCCGGGATCTCCGGTTCCGGCAGGTTCTTTAAGTGCAAAAGTAATTCCGGGAGCACCAGACCGGGAATTCCCGGGTTTTTAACCGGTTCCGTGAACTCTGTCGCGTTTCTTTGGGGGACTGGTTCTTCACCATCTTGGCCTTCGTCCGGTGATGATTCCGGCTCCGTTTCCGTCTCCCTTGGCACCAGTTCACCAAACTGTGTTGCCGGAACGGCAGCGTAGTCCGGTACACCGGCAGGGTTTACCGGTTCATCGTCCTCAACGGGGACAGTCGGGCTTTCCTCTGCGGGAATGATCGGGCGGTCAATATCAGCATTTTTTTTGGGAGGACCCGTTTTTATCAGGTCGACCAGCTCTTCTGGTACTGACGAGGAGACAGGTCCCTCTCCGTTAGATGCCGTAGCCGGTACCGCCGGGCCGGTTTCATCATCCGGAACTGGCTGAACGTCGTTTTCAGGATATTTTTGATTCTCCGGCACCGGTGGTACAACTGCATCATCCGGTGTATCCCATGCAGTCCCCTGTATCGCGGAGAGCAGTTCCTCGGATGGTCGCCGGCTCTTCTGTGCCACCTGCGAGTGGGGCAGTGGCACCTCGGGAGCTCCGAAGCGGCGAATTGTGGGATTCATGCCCTGGGGTTTTGACGGGACCTGTTGCGTTGCGGCCGTGGCAGGTTCCTGGCGGACAGAGACGATATTCTCGATCAGTTTCTGTACCCAGAGGTCGCATTCCGCGGCCCGGTCTTCATAGGGTTGTTGTAAAAAGATCAGGTCGATGGTTTTTGAGTCCTCAAGGCCGACCGGGTCAATGATCGTAAGAGTGATAAACGGCTCGCGCGCCGGCGTGTTTCCCCCTTTTACAGACAGGATGGTGGCAAACGGGACTGCCTGTGGCTGATCGCTCGTGTGATCACTGTCGACAAGGGCAAGACGCTGGCTGGTGAGGATCAGGTCATACTCGATATCGTCGATCAGCACCCGGTCGGTTGTCAGGATGATGGATTCACCGCTTTTCAGGTACGGGCCGGCCAAATGTTCTGCACTCTCCGGATACAATTTTGTTGTCTGTCATGATATGCTTTTTAGGTAATCCTGCATTTTCGCGGTATCCTGTATCGGGCACGGCAGGGTTCTCGTGGCAGCCGGGCATCCCTGGTGCGGGCAGCAAAGTAACTTGTTCCGGATACATCAATCGTTTTTTGGTCCCGTCTGATCGGTAATCCGGCGTTCCCTTCATATAGGAACCTGAAGATACCGTTACACCGGGCGATGATACCAGTATGAAAGCGGTGCTCATTTTTTCGGGCGGGATGGACAGCACGACCCTGCTCTACGACATGATCCACGAGGAATATGGAGTCAGTGCGATCACGTTTGATTACCACCAGAAACACAAAAAAGAGATCCGGTGCGCAGAAAAAACCTGCGTAAAACTCCGTATCCCCCACAAAATTGTCGATGTTTCGGTTTTGAACGAGCTTGCCCCGTCCAGCCTGACCCGGGACGCATGGGATGTGCCTGAAGGCAATTATGCGGAAGAGACAATGAAACAGACGGTTGTCCCGAACCGGAACATGGTTTTTTTAAGCCTTGCAGCGTCCTATGTCATTGGCATCGGGGCCGGCCATCTTTTTTATGCGGCACATGCAGGTGACCATGCGATCTACCCGGACTGCCGGCCGGCATTTGTGAGTGCCATGACGACTGCCCTGCACCTCTGCGACTGGAACGATGTCGTGCTGCACGCGCCTTATCTCCGGCTGAGCAAAGGGGATATCGTCAGAAAAGGCATCGCGCTCGGCGTCGATTACGCGGATACCTGGTCGTGCTACAAGGGTGAGGAACGTTCCTGCGGGAAGTGTGGCGCCTGCACCGAGCGGCGTGAGGCGTTTCTGCAGGCAGGCGCAGTCGACCCGCTGGAATACCGGGATTAAGATCCCTGTCTTTGAGCGCTAAAAAAATGATTGCCGGAACCCGTTCTCTTTTTTAAGGGTTCTCAAAAGCAAAATCGACCCGGTAATCCTGCGAGCATTCGCCATCAAGGATCGTCTCGTAGGTTGTCGTATCTCCCGCGCCTATATGACCGACAAAAATGGATTTTGAATCCCGGATCGTGCCGGTCCCGGTATTGACAAGGTTGAAATTCAGCCGGATATTGTCCGCAGATACGTTCCCGGCATTGTAGACATACCCGGTCAGGTGCGAATAACAGCCATATTCAGGAGACCACGAGTCCTGGTACTGGTAATGGGCATGAAGCGGACCGGACGAACTATCCTGAACGGTTGTCGTACTGAGGCACCCAGCGCCTGCGGTAAAGGCGATCACGAAAATACAGATGAGCGCACCGGGAAAAATTTTTGGTAAAAACATAACCGGTTTCTCCATACGAGCGAAAATATCTCCCAAAAAGGGAGTGGTGATCACTTGAGCACGAGAATCGACTCGGGGGCACGGACGACAAGGGCAAGGCTCTCGTAGATCTGGAACTCAAGCAGGTCCCCGACCGGGCCGTTATACCCGACTGCCATGTCCTGGCCGATCGCGACGGAAGCGTACTGGCTGCCCGAGGCAATCAGGACGCCGCCTTTCTTGAGCGCGGGTGCCTTAACGACGCCGTCACCGACAATCGAAGAGATATGCTCAAGTTCTGTTCCGTCGCCCTGCGGGTATCTCCGGAGGAGCAGGTTGTACTGGGCCGGGGCGAGGGCAAGACTGTACGGCCCGTGGAAACCGGCGGCATCCAGTTTCGTGACCGCACCGATGATCTGGTCTGCCGCAGACCCGACCTTGTCCCACTTCGTGAGCGTCAGGGAGCCGGCTCCTTCTGCGTTGAGCAGGCCCGGGGTTCCCGTAAGTCCGTTGAAGATGATCCGGTCTTCCTTTGCCGCCGCATCCATCGCCGCACAGGCGACCGGTGCCGTGTCGAGGATGAGGTGGTCGCGTTCGTAGGCAGCAAGGTCGCGCTTGCCCATGGAAAACTCTGTCCTGATCAGGGAGAGCGGGAGCGAGATGCTCGCGCTGATCCCGTCTTCCAGTGCGTAGTCCCCGAGGGGGAGCGATTTTAATCCGAATCCGTACGGGCCTTCGACCGGGAGCAGCCGGCGCCCGGTGATCTGGCTCTTTGCGGCCTGGACGGCGACATCGTCAATAATCTTCCAGGTCTCTGCACCGATGGGTGCCTCTTCGCGTCCGAGATATGCATTTGCCATGATTTATGCCTCCTTTAAAGGTTTGAGCGATCCAATCGTCGATTCTTCTTTTACCGCCGGTGCACTTGCTCCGCCCAACGTACCTGCGAGTGTATCCACTTCGAGCGTCCCCTTCTTGTAATAGTCATCCTCGTCGCCGGTCAGGATGGAGAGGAGACGCAGGAGTTCCCCGACATGCACGCGCTCTTCGTTTGCTATATCGATCAGGACTGCCTTTGCAAGCTCGTTGTCGGTCGCATCCGCATGGGCCATATAGCCATGGATCGCTTCCAGTTCCCCGGCAACGTCGAGCCGGACAACCCGGATGAGTTCCTCTTTGGTCAGCTTGCGGTCCGGGACCATGCCGCTGAACGGATTGAAAAAGTCTGGCATTACTATCACCTGATATGTATGTCAGAGTTGTATATCG
>JBEKTA010000067.1:0-7698 GCA_049516515.1 Methanoregula sp.
CCGCCCGGCTCCCAGCCAGGACTATGGCCGCCGCCGCCGCGTAATAAAATGCATTCTCCCATTGGCCTCCGGCTATGAGGTAACCGATAATTAACGGTGTCGTGATACCGGCAACTTGTCCCCAGGAATTCATGAAGCCTGCGACAATGCCCGCTTTCGGCCCGGCGTAGTCTATCGGCAACGCCCACGCGACGGGCCAACTGGTCGCTAACCCGACAAAGGCGATACAAAGATAGATCACCGCTGTCCCCACGGTGGTCGCTCCCTGCATCAAGAATACGAATATCGCCGTCCATGCCAGACCAACCGCAAGGATCATCCTGCGGGAACGGGATGACCCTGCGGGAGCAGACTGTCCGGCACCGTCAGACCAGCAATAACGGAAGGGGTTATAAAAAACCCGCGCATTTTTTCTCACGCCGGGTATACGTCCAGAGTTTTTTAAAAGAGCAGTACCCGCTGGTGGCCTGCCTGCCCCCCTTTCGGGGAAGAAAAGATCAGGTTTCCCAGTTCCGGCATGCCGATGTCGAACACGGCATTCAGTTTCGGGTTCTTTGTCACCTCACGCAGGTGCAACGATGGCTGGAATGCAAAGAACTGGAGGTTATCACTGCCGGCGACGAGATTGATCATCTCCTGCAGGTTGAACGAGGGCGTCTCCTTCTCCAGCTGGTGGCTGCCGGAGAGGCCGTAAACGCCATCCTCCATAAAGATCACCCGGGTCACGATACCCTGTGCAGCAGCGGCGACGCCAAGCGAGATCGCGCCAAGTGCCTTTTCGGTGCCATACGGGGTACTGGTGACGAGAATTGTCAGCGGCGGGCAAAGACCTGTCTCTTCAGATGAGAACGAGGGAGACGTATCCTTTTTCATGTGAATGGATGCGACATTTTCCCCGAGGATGATATGGTTGCGACGGAACCGTTGAATCATTTCCGTGAGACTGCGGACCCGAAACGGCCTGATCGTGCAGGCCGAGACCACCAGACCTTTGCCATCATCCCACGTGTTGTACCCCCGTGATGCGGCGTACTTCGAGCAGGCGATCATCTGGCATTGCAGCCCCCGTTTTGCTGCCTTCTCGCTCACTGCCTCAAACCCGCTCCCGATATTCTCGGATTCCGTCGGGTTCTGGCCACTGTGGCTCACGTGGACACCGTCAAGATAGGCGTACAGGTCGACTGCCGCGTGGACATCGAGGGCGGCCGCAAGGCACCGTACCGCAGAGACGGCTGACCGGTGCATGTACGGCGATTCGAGCTGGAGATACCCGATCGTGCTCGGTATCGGTTGTTCGTGCTGACGGGCAATCTGCACCACATCGTTCCAGAATGACTGCTGGCCGTTGACCCCGAGGCGGTTGTGATCGATCACCTGCTCTTCGTATTTCATCTTCAGGCTTTCGATGGAAATACCCCGGAGAGCAAGTTCCTCCCGGTCACAGATGATCCTTACGGACGGCAGGGAGAGGATGATCTCCCAGATCCGCAGGGTCTCGGGTTCATGAAGGCTGTAGAGAGCGTCTCCGGTCAGCAGGAAAACAAAAATCCCTTCCCCGCTGTCCCTGGTATGGTGCAGGAGGTTCTCGGGGTTGAGGTTGACAAAGAAAAATTTCAGGCATCCCTCTATCCAGGACAACCGCTCCTGCGTGATGGCCCCTCCAAAAAGAAAAAAATGTGAGGTCATGGCGTATCTCTCACTTAACGTTATACGAACCAGATTATTATGAGTTTTGTTCGCGATGGGTCAGAAGAGGAGGTTTGTTGTGTTCCGGAAGGGAAGTTCTCCCGCATGCCGGAGGAGATTTCTAAAAAAAATCCCGGCGGCCTCCATGTTCTCCCGCGAGGACAGGACAGGCGGGAACTGCGGAAGCAGGAGCGAGGAACTAAAAAAAACGGGATTATGACGAGTTGTTCTCTTCCATCTTCTCGCGGACTTCATCGATATGCATGACCATGTCAAATGCCGGGCCGGTGAGGCAATAGCCCTGCTTGTCGAGGGCATACACCGGGAACTTCGCAAGTTCGTCCGGTACCGGCTGGGCGGTGAGCTTCTTGAAATTGATCAGATCGCGGGGATTGAGACCGATTTTGTCACAGAGCTCTTTGAGTTCTTTTATCCAGCGTTTTAAGTCCCGCACATCCGCCCCGTCCCATTTGAAGATCTGGTAGATCTTCATGTAGGCATCCCGTTCGAGAATGATATGGGTTGAGGTCTTGTCGGATTTGAGGTAGAAATCAAGGAAGGTCCGGACATCCTTGATCTGCTGGGCATTCTCGTAGGCAACTGCCCGGCACTCCTTGATGAGTCCCTTGAACTCTTCCGGGTCAAGATTCTGGGTCAGTGTACCGATCTCTGTGGAGAGTTCCTTGAGATTCTCCTCGGCATCCTTGAGCTCACTGATCATATCCTCAAATTTGGTGTTGAGCTCCACCCCGAAGAACGCCTCCATGTATTCGGACTGCTTTGGCATAGGTGTACAATACTTGGTAATCGCATAGTATAATCGTTAGTACATTGACAATGTCTATCCACTCGTACGACCAACACTTCTAGAGTACTAATGCCACGTCGAAGCCAATCGGTCAACCAGGACCTCTATACCAGGGGCGGGATCATTACCGAACGCGACCCCGACTTCTGTATCGTCCGGCTCCGCATGCCTGCCGGCATGCTCACACCTGCCCAGATGAAAGGGGTAGGGGAGATCGCAGCCCGGCACGGGATCAATAACATCCACCTCACCACCCGCCAGACCATGGAGTTCCCGCATGTGGACCCTTCAACACTCGAAGCGCTCGTCGATGATCTTGAGGCGAATGGCACGCCGCTCGGTGCCGAGCGGGAAGAGATCGTGAATGTGACCGCATGCCTCGGGAACCGGCACTGCAAGTTCGGCATCATCGACAGCGTGGGTCTCGCAGAGCAGATCGACAAGAAGTTCTTCGGGAAGGAACTGCCGGTGAAAATGCGGATTGCGATCTCCGCCTGCCCGAACGGCTGCGAGAGCGAGCGGCTCAACGAGATCGGAATCACCGGTATCCAGAAGCCGATCCGGGATCCCGGGCTCTGTACCGGCTGTGGTACCTGTACCTACTACTGCCGGGAGAAAGCGATCGATGTCCAGGATGGTCTCGTTGTCGTTACAACTGCCAAATGCATGGAGTGCGGGTTCTGCATCCTCCCCTGTCCGTTCCACATTATCCGGGGTGCCCCGCCGGAGTACCGCATAACGGTGGGCGGTCACCGTGGCCGGCACCCGTTGATCGGCCGGCACCTTGTCGATGTGAAATCGATGGAGGACGTGATCCGGGTCATAGACAAAATCGTCTACTGGATTTACCGGCAGGCCTCGACCGGGTCGCTCCTTCCGGAGCAGCTGGATGAACTCGACTTTGACAAGTTCAAGGAAGAGATCAATTCGATAGTGCAGTGATACCGCGGATCATGGCCGGTCTAGTGGACCGGAACCTTTCGGATGAAGAATCCGGTTGAAGGCGGGTTGTCGGTACCTGCAGACATTTTTTCCCGGGACTCGTTCGATCCGGACCGTTTTTAATCAGGATCATAATCGCGATGAACCCGTCAGCGTCTGGATTAAGGATGGTTCACCCCCTGTTTCCCACGTTAAACACCCTCATCCCCAAGTCTTATCCCCTTACCTGCCCCATTCTCACAAGACTGAGCACTCTCATTTGTGCCGGGGAAGAGTAAACTATGACGATGGTCTGGAGCAGGCACCTATCCCCTCAGATTCGGGAGATCGGGTACGATATCGCAGGAGAAACAATGGCAGTTGTCTTTAAGGATACGACCCTCAGGTATCATGCACCGGTATCGTATTCGCTCTATACCACGCTTGCCCATGCACCCTTCCCGGAGCGGCTTTACAAAGGGATCGTTGAAGGGAAGATCCCCCTGGTAAGCGGGCCGGCCCTGAAGCGTACGTAACAACAGGAACCGGCCGGGTCCTGCTGACTTACATACGCCGGATTTTTTTTATTGGGCTTCCCCGGGTTTTCACACCAAGCCCTTTTTTTAATCCTTTAACAACGTGCTCCCCGGGCCGTATGCAGGCGCAATCATTATCTCCTTCTCCGGCTCATTGCCGCGTAAGGCTCCCCTCCGGGTGCCCGGGAGAACAGTATGAACATGATCTGGGACAGGCACGTATCCAACCGGATCCGCGAGATCGGATACGATATCAAAACGCGGACAATGGCAGTCGTATTTGCAGACGAGACCACAACGATGCATGCACCGGTACCGTACCCGCTCTATGCCTCGATCTTTCACGCAACCTTCCCTGAGCGGCTCTACCGGCAGGCTATCGAGAGACAGATTCCCATAGTCAACCGGTCCTGAAAGCACGGATAAACGAAAAATCAAAAAAAAACCTCTCCCGTACATCCGGATCCGTTTTTTTAGCGGCAGTTTTATGACTGTTCTTCACGCGGCGGAGCGGGCGCTGATACGTGAGAAACGGATAAAAAAATAGTGAACGAGCTGAAATGGGATCAGTAGCTGATCGTCCGCATGGCGCGGAGGGTATCAGGTTCCATCTTGCGGAAGTAAGACTTGGGGTGGCCGCAGGAGGGGCACTTCCAGTCAGCGGGAAGATCGGAAAACGCCGTGCCGGCCTTGATCGGATCTTTTGCCATGACCTTGCCCTCGTACTCTTCCAGTCTGTCCGTGTTTACCAGGATCGTGTTGTTGAACGCCTTGGTCTCTCCGACAGCCGGGTCATAAATATTACCGCACATCATGCACACATACTTGTCCATTGTGATAACCTCGTGTTATTCGCCTGCACTCAGGTATGTTACCTATTATCATTCGCTCCATATTAGCGTATTGAATTTTAACTGGGCACGACCTGTCCGGCCTCTTTTTTCCGGCTCAATCGGACCCCCGGATTTTTGTCAAAAGAACCAAATCAGACCATGACCAAACCTCTAACGATGGCAAATCACAGGGAAACGGGAGGGCCACCGCTCATCTACCTCAACAACGCGGCAACGAGCTGGTCAAAACCGCCGGAAGTCCTTGCAGAAGTTGCCCGGTGCCTGCAGACGCCCTTTTTCGAGCAGGGGCGTTCAACTGCCGGAGGAGCAACGGATTACCTCTCTACGGCCCGGGATGCCCTTGCCGGTCTTCTCAACGCAGAAGAGCCGGACCATTTCATCTTCACGGGAGGCGCAACGGATTCCTTAAACCTGCTCATCCACGGGTTTACAAAAAAAGAGAAAGCTCCGTTCCACGCGATCACGACAGAACTTGAGCATAACGCCGTACTCCGCCCCCTGCATACGCTTGAAGGGGACGGGCGCCTCTCGCTTTCGATCATACCGTGCCATGACGGTTATGTCACGCTCCAGGAGATCAAAAAAGCAATCCGTCCCGAAACCCGGCTCGTAGTGATGACACAGGGAAGCAATGTGCTTGGCACCCTGCAGAATGTACGGCCTGTTGCGGAATACTGTGCGTCAAACGGGATCTTCCTCATCGTTGACGGTGCCCAGACGGTCGGGCAGATCCCCATTAACCTGTCTGCAATTCCCGCGGGGGCATTTGTCTTTGCCGGGCACAAGGCACTCTTCGGGATTCCCGGTATCGGGGGGTTCTACCTTGAGGATCCAGAGGCCGTCGCTTCCGTCCGGCAGGGAGGGACCGGCACGGATTCCCACACTCTTACCCACCCGCAGGATATGCCGCAGAAGTTCGAGGCCGGGACCCCGAACTATCCCGGCATTGCCTCGCTCCTTGCCGGTATCCGCTTCATCGAACAGCAGGGACAGGACGCAATTACTAACAAATGCAGGGGCCTAACCGCACTCTTCATCAAGGAGATCACCAGAAACCCGGATATCACCCTCTACACCCCTGCTCCCGATCTCCCGGTTATATCATTCAACATCGGGGGACTTGACAACGACGAGGCGGGGTACATCCTTGCAAAGGCGTACAACATCGTGACAAGGACCGGCCTCCACTGCGCCCCGCTCGTCCACGACCGGATCGATGGCGGGAAAGGCTGCGTGCGGGTGAGTTTCTCGCACTTCACAACTCCTGATGAGTGCCGGACGGCAGCAGAGGCAGTGCGGGAGGTGGCCGAGGGTGCGTGTCGTTAAATCGGTCCAGACCAGGGTCTGTGTCGATGGCTCCCTGATGAAAGAGTATATGCTCGACGAGCCGCTCACACCTGCCTTCCTCGCGTTTCTTAAGGTATTCGGGACCGTCAGGGAATATCCCCACATGAAGCGCCCGTACTTCTCCTTCGAGCAGGAGCATTTCATCTCCATCAAGGGATTTGCCGGTGACTCAAGCGTGGAAGTGCGGTACAGGAAGGAGTATGCTGACCTGACTGCGGACTATTTCCACCTCCTGCTTTTTTATTTCCGGGAAGGTGAACAGGGTATCAGAAAGATGCACGGAATCGAAGAATCCATCCGGGAGAGGATGAAGATCCGACGTGCCTGAAGGGGCAGGATGGGATGAAGGCCGCCATATCCGTATTCAGCCGGTATGCAGGAGAGTATAATCACCGGTTTTGAGCCCCGGTAATCGGTCGTTTGGATGAACTGACGGCGTTGCCGGCAGCCAGCAGTTTTTCCGGGAATTTTCCCGGAAACACAACCTGCACGGCCTTTTGTATTCCGGTCGTACAAAAATAACCCTGAAAGAAAAGCGGATCTTTAAAAAAAAGGTGAGGGATGTAATCCCTCACCGCGTGTGTGACAGAGGATTTTTTATTTATTTTTTCATGTACAGGTGGCCGTAAACGGTCTCGCCTTTCCTCTTGGGGTGGCGTTCGCCGAGGTCGCCGAAATCGGCCGCAACTTTGGTGTCCCGCTCATTGTCGACAACACCGACAACATCATGAGCTCGACGCTGGAAGACGAATTCGCCAGCCTTGTCCAGGCGCTGAATAATCCCGATGTCGAGCCCTCGCGCATTTTGCAGCAGATCTCGCTCGATACCGTTGAGCTCTATCCCTACACCGAGTACATGAAGTATCTGCTGCCCGGCTCCATTGCCCTGGCCATGTTCGTTTCGGTGATGATCGGCGGCGGCATGTTGTACATCGACGACAAAGCGCGCGGCGTGCACGAAGGCTATCTGGTCACGCCGATCACGAAGTTCGAGCTGGTTGCCGGCCTCAACATCGCCGGCGCAGTGAAAGCCATCATGGCCGGCGTCGTCATTACCATACTGGGGTCGCTGCTGTCGGGGCTGGGATCGATTTTCACCTTGCAAAACATGTTTTGGGTATTTCTGATGATTGTGGCTACGGCCCTGACCTTCAACACCATGATGTTCCTGATGATGGTGCGCGTCGAGGACCCGCTGGTGCCGCGCGCCACCTTCGGAATCCTCAATACGCTCCTGTTTTTCCCCGCCGGCTCTATCTATCCCATCAAAGCCTTTCCCACCTGGCTGCGCTGGATCGCCTACATCGATCCCTTCACCTATGCGGTGCACGGCTTCAAGGCGCTGCTGTTGAAGGACGCCGGCTTCGTGGCGATTCGCGGCGATCTGGCGTACCTGCTGGTGTCAGCCGCCGTGATGATTACGATTGCGACGGCGTTATTCAAGAGGACGCTATAACGGTTCGGATACCAGGCGAGGCACCCGGCACTGGACTACCTGTTTTGATAAGATGCGCCCATGTTCCCATACCTTTGGATGCAAGAGGTC
>JBEKTA010000068.1:0-7624 GCA_049516515.1 Methanoregula sp.
GCTCGCATCCTCCCACCCCAACCGGAAACCTTACCCCGTGGTTATCCTAATGACTGCCCGTCCCTTTCAAGGGCGGGAGGAGCGAAGCGGGAGGCGGGTCGTGGCCGCAGTGGCCCGAACGAGCGCCGCTTCAGGGTGCGAAGGTAACGAGACGCATCAGCGTCGAGTCCGAGCCCCTGATGCGTCGCGCGAGTGAGTCACTGAGCGTCTACGTTTTCGCATCAACAGCGACGAACACGATGCGAAGCATGGTGTGAGGAGCGGGCCGGAACAGCCGCTGGCGCAGGAGCAGCGCGACAAGCCAGGGGCGTCATCCTACTAGCAATCAACCGAGGAAAAGCAGCGAGGTGATGTGAAGCGAACCGGAGCCTCAGCGAGGACGAGTGAACATGACCGAGCGTCTTCATATCTCCCGATCAGCTGAGGGAGGATCGCCGCCCCGCTGCGCACGCTTCGTGCACCTGCGGCGCACTCGCACGTGCTCCGCGGACCGGCTCTCTATCGTAAATTCCTAATTTTCATCCCTGATGTTCATTTTAATATCTCATGCGCGAAATGGAATAGGACAAATTTTCTTTATGGAAATTTGCCGAGTGTAGTGAACTAAATCTTCATAGACCCCCGTAGTGTAGCGGTCAATCATGCAGGACTTTGGATCCGGCGACACCAGTTCGAATCTGGTCGGGGGTATCGCTTTTCAGAAGAGAAGAATTCATTTTATATCCGTGTGTTCATATCTGGTTGTGTGATAAAAACTATCCATCTCCGGTTGCGTATCTACCTCTCGATACTTTTTGTCGTGATTCTTGCAGGTACACTCGGGATGATGACGTTTGAAAACCGCAGCCTGCTTGACTCATTCTATTTTGTTGTGGTCACCATTGCAACGGTGGGTTTTGGGGATATATACCCGGTGACTACCGCCGGCAAACTGCTCACGATTGCCATTATTCTCGTTGGGGTTGGCTGTTTTGTGGGCCTTGCTGCATCCGCCATTGACCTGATGATCGAGAAACGGGAGCGTGCCCTGCGGATGGGGAACCTCAATATGATGGTGGGGGTTTTTTATTCCGAAGTTGGGACCAGCCTGCTCCGGACCTTCTCGCTACACGACCATGAGGTTGATCAGGTCCGGGCAGCTCTTATGGTGTCAGATACGTGGTCTGATGAGGATTTTGCGCGTGCTTTTGATGCCCTGAAACATCATAATACCGGAATTGACAGCCGGGCTCTTAACCTGCCTGATCTCAAAAAGTTCCTTACTGCTCATAGAAATTTCATGCTCACGTTCTTTGAGAACCCGCAGATTATCGAGCACGAAGGTTTTACCCCGCTTCTCCAGGCAGTTTTTCACCTTGCCGAGGAAATGGCTGCACGCGATCAGCTTACGAATCTACCGACATCGGATTATGCTCATCTTTCGGGAGACATCAACCGGGTCTATGGCCTGCTTATCGCCGAATGGATGACCTATATGCGCCATTTGAAGAAACATTATCCCTATCTTTTCTCTCTGGCTATGCGGACAAACCCGTTCGATGTACATGCGTCGGCAATTGTCCGGTAGCTTCTTCCAGAGCCCGTTTTTTGTTGTAGACTTCTCCATGTGTCAGGGAATCAGCCATCTCATCAGTGCAGAGCGGTAGTCAAAATAATAAATAGTGGTTATTGACCTGAGTAGTTCTGTGCCTTTCAGCAGTGGCAGCGGAACAGGTCCCGTACCAGATCCGGAATTTCCGAAGGTCGGGAAGCAACCGGGATATTCATCTTTTTAAGTCTCGCGATCTTGGACCTGGCATCGCTCTCCCCGCCCTCCACAATCGCGCCGGCATGTCCCATCCTTTTATCCGGTGGAGCTGAAACTCCTGCAATATAGGCGACAAGTGGGACCTCCGTATTCCGGGCCGCCTCCGCTTCAAGGTTCCCGCCCACTTCGCCGATCAACACCACGGCCTTCGTGTCCGGGTCCTGTGCGAACCGCTCCAGTACATCCTCAAAGGTCTGGCCGATCACCGGGTCGCCGCCGATACCAACAACCGTGCTCTGCCCGATACCGGCCCGGGTGAGTTCATCGACGACTTCGTACGTGAGGGTCCCGCTCCGCGAGATTACCCCTACATGGCCGCGCAAGAAGAGCCCGGCGGGCATAATTCCCATCTTTACTTCACCGGGCGAGAGAAGACCCGGGCAGTTGGGCCCGATAACGGAACAGCCCTTCATTTCGGCATAGGCAATCGCTTTCATCGTGTCATGGACCGGGACATGCTCGGTGATCGCGACAACCAGTTCGAGGCCGGCATCTGCCGATTCCATGATAGAATCTGCCGCTGCGGTCCCCGGCACAAAGATGACGCTGGCTGTAGCATCCTGTTCTTTGAGTGCCTCTTTTACCGTGTTGTAGACCGGGACGCCATGTACCGTCTGGCCGCCTTTCTTTGGTGTGACACCCGCGACAACGCCCCGCCCTCCGACCTGTCGGGCATACTCGTTCATGAGACCGATGTGGTACTCGCCCTGCCGTCCGGTCGCGCCCGCCACGATAATACCGGTCTTCTTATCCCCGTAGATCATTTCACAACCTCCACGGCCCTTTTTACCACAAGATCCATGGTGTCGAGCATCTCGTAGCCTTTTTCCGAGAGAAGTTTTCGCCCCTCTTCCGCATTCGTTCCCGCAATCCGCATGATGACCGGCACACTGACACCGGAGGCAATGATGCCCCGCGCCACTTCATCGCAGCGCGTGATGCCGCCGAGCAGGTTTACCACAATGACTTTCACATTCGGGACGCCGGCAACGAGGCGCACCGCGTGCATCACCCGCTCGCTGTCCGCCCCACCGCCCACGTCAAGGAAATCTGCGGCTTTGCCGCCATAGAACTCAATGAGGTCGAGTGTTGACATTGTAAGGCCGGCCCCGTTCCCGATGACCCCTATGTTACCGCCCAGTTCGACAAACGAGAAGCCGTGTTTCTCGGCCTCCCGCTCGCGCTCGGAAAGATCACGGTTGACCGCAATCCCCTGTCGGGCAAGGCTGTTGTCATCGATGATCAGTTTGGCGTCTGCCGCATAGACGCCCCCCGGTGTCGTGACAAGCGGGTTGATCTCGGCAAGGAGCGCGTCCTTGTGGCAGAAAACATGGTACAGCCGGTTGACGGTCTTCTGGATATCGGCCGGCGCATCGCCGCAGAGTTCCCGCAGGAGAAATCCCGGTACATCGGGAAGAAGCGGGCAGAAACTGACCGAACGGACCGCACCCGGATTTTTCCGAGCCGTCTCCTCGATATCCATCCCGCCAGTCTTTGCAAAGAGGATCACAGGTTGTTTCTTTGCCCGGTCCATGGTGATGCTGACAAAATACTCGTGCTGGATATCGAGGCGCTCCTCAATAAGGATCCTCTGGACGGGGATGCCCTTGATCGTGGTGTTGAAGAGCTTACGGGCTGTTTCAATGACCGTGTCCCGGTCGGCCATCAGGACCCCCCCGGCCTTGCCCCTCCCTCCGACGTCAACCTGAGCCTTGATGGCAACCTTCCCCTTGATCGCGTCCATGTGGAGGAGGATCTCCTCGTGCTTGCTCACCAGGATGCCGGTTGGCACCTTAATTCCCTCTTCGGCAAAGAGCTGTTTTGCCTCGTATTCCAGTAGTTTCATGGCAGTTTCTTCCCTCCGGCAAGTGCAATCCCGAGTTCCATGGCCTTGGTGTTGAGTGTTTCCGTTCCTTTTGGCACGGAATCGAGAATGGCCTTTTTCAACGCTTCAACGCTTACCACGTGCGTATAGCTGACAAGCGCCCCGAGCATCACGATATTTGCCACAATGTCCCGGCCAAGCGTCGTCTTTGCTTCTGCAGTTGCCGGGATCTCGTAGAATGTACAGCTGGGCCGCGAGTGGACAAGTGTGGAATCGAGGATCATGACCGCTTCGGGCCGGGCCGCGGCACCGTACTTCTCGAACCCTTCCTGCGACATGATAACAAAAATATCGGGAACCGACACTTCGGGATAGAGGATCTCCTCGTCATCGATGATCACCGCGCTCATGGATGCCCCGCCCCGGGCTTCGGGCCCGTAGACCTGCGTCTGCACCGCGTACTTATGGTCGTACATCACGGCGGCCCGCCCGAGGATGACCGTGGAGAGGATGATACCCTGTCCGCCAAACCCGGAGAACCTGACCTCGCGCCTCATGGCTGTGCCTCCTTTGGCGCGAGGCCCATTGCGGGCCGGCTGCGCCGCATAAGTTCGCCGACCACGTACATGTCTTCAGGGATCGCTTCTCCCTGTTCGAGCAGCCGGTCCCGCTTTGCCTTTAAGAGCGAGTGCGCCTTGATGTACTCAATCTGGTCGGCGACCTGCCGGAACTTGTTCCGGCGCCCGAAGTTCGTGGGGCACTGGACGAGGGCCTCGATAAACGAGAACCCCGGGGTTTCAAGCCCGGTCTTTACGGCACGCTCGAGTTCCTTGACATGGTACGATGTCCAGCGGGCGACATAATTCGCACCGGCAGCGATAGCCAGTTCCGAGAGATCGAATGCCGGTTCTGCGCTCCCATACGGTGTCGTCGTCGACATGCAGCCCCGGGGGGTGGTCGGGCTACCCTGTCCGCCGGTCATCCCGTAGATCTGGTTGTTCATGCAGACTACTGTGAGATCGATATTCCGGCGGCAAGCGTGGATAAAGTGGTTGCCCCCGATTGCGGCAAGATCCCCGTCCCCGGTGAAGACCACCACGTGGAGTTTAGGGTTTGCCATCTTGACCCCGGTTGCAAAGGCAAGCGCCCGTCCGTGGGTCGTGTGCAGGGAATCGGTGACGATATACCCGGGCGCACGCGATGAACAGCCGATCCCGGACACAAAGATGGTGTCCTCTTTCTTCCACCCCATTGAATCCACGGCGGCGAGCGTGCAGTTGATGATCGTGCCGTTCCCGCAGCCGGCGCAGTAGATATGGGGGAGCCGGTCCTGCCGGAACCAGTCCTCGAAGCTCATGCTCCTGCCTCCCATACCGTATATAGTTCTGCCGGCGTGTGCAGTTCCCCGCCAATCTTCGCGACTGATGTAACCGGTACTTTCGCGTGCCTTTCTATCTCCCGTGCGATCTGGCCGAGATTGAGTTCGGGCACGATGAACCGGCGGGCATTTTTGAAAAGAGCGAGCGCGTGGGAAGGGAACGGCCAGACGGTCCGGATCCGCAAAAAGCCGATCTTCTTCTCCGGGTGATCGTGGATCACCTGCTGGACGGTGCGGACGGGTGCGCCGTACGCGATAAAGACCTGCTCTGCGTCGGGATTTACCACATCGAAATCCGCAAGTGCCTGTGTTGCCAACTCGATCTTGTCCACGAGCCTTTTTACGAGTGCGGAATGAAGTCCGGGGTTCGTTGCGCACGGGTAGCCCCGCTCATCGTGTGTGAGTCCCGTGACGTGCGTCCCGTACCCTTTCCCGAATTCAGGAAATCCCGGAACAAGGTCTGCACCTGGCTTAAACGGCAGGGTGCCGGGCACAAACGCCGGCCGGCCGGTGTGCTCGACCGCATCGGGAACAATGATGCGTTCCCGCATGTGCCCGATCACCTCGTCGGCCATCAAAAAGACCGGCACCCGGTACTTGTCGGCGAGGTTGAACGCTTTTGCGGTGAGGTCATACATCTCCTGCACGCTCGCCGGGCAGAGCGCGATTACCGCATAGTCGCCATGCGACCCGAACCGGCACTGCATCATATCCCCTTGTGCCGCCATCGTGGGCTGTCCCGTTGAAGGGCCGCCCCGCTGGACGTTTACAATCACGCACGGCGTCTCGGTCATCGCTGCGTACCCGAGGTTCTCCATCATCAGGGAAAAGCCCGGGCCGCTTGTCGCGGTCATCGCCCGGGCTCCGGTCCACGAGGCGCCAATCACAGAGGCGATGCTCGCCAGTTCGTCCTCCATCTGGATAAAGACCCCGCCCTGTTTCGGGAGTTTAGCCGCCATATGCTCGGCGATCTCGGTCGAAGGGGTGATCGGATACCCGCCAAAGAACCGGCACCCAGCCGCAAGCGCCCCTTCTGCCGAGGCAATATTCCCCTGCCAGAATTCAGTACGCGTCAATATTCAATCGCCACCTTGTGGAGTTCGTACGGCTCTTCCTCGACCCAGTGGATGGCCTGGTCGGGACAGGTTAGCTGGCAGACGCCGCAGAGCTGCCGGCCGTAGAGATGGCTGAGCCGGCAGTTGGTACAGCGCTCCGGGCGGTCGAGTTCCGGTACCACAATCCCCCGCCGGTTGGGGTGCTTCCCCTCCTTAAAAATTTTGTATGGACAGACCCTGGTACAGAGATTGCAGCCTTTGCACCGGGTCTCGTCTATGGCGAGTTTCATATGATGTATCCTATGTATGTAGCCGTTGAGCCGAAAAAAACCTATTTGTTATACGCATTCCGTTTTCTGTTCTCTGCCGAAAATTTTTCTCGCATTTTCCTGCACGGCAGAAAAGAGATCGTTACCTGCAGAATCGATCCCGACCACGAGCGGCAGCCGGTCAAGTTCTATTACCCAGACCGCCTCTGCCATACCAATGTCAGGAAAGTGTTCTCCTTTTAAGGTCATGTGGGATGCGGCAAGTGCCGCACACCCCCCGGTGAACGCGAAGTAGACGCCCCGACCCCGGAGCTGTTCTTTTACGGTGCTTCCCATGCCGCCTTTCCCGATCAATGCCCGGACTCCCTTATCGAGCAGGAACCCCGAGAGTGCATTCATCCGTGCTGATGTTGTCGGTCCTGCCGCGATGATCGTTTTGTCTTTTATAACCGGCCCGCAGTGATAGATCACCGCCCCTTCCGGGTCAAACGGGATGCCCTCTTTCTGCATACGAAGGTGTGCCTCGTCCCGTGCGGTATAGACGAGGCCCGAGAGCTCGACATGGTCGCCCGCTTTAAGCGAGAGAATCTCGTTGCCGAGCGGTGTGTGGAGTTGAATGCTCACCATTCCACCTCCACGGTTGCATGCCGGTTTGCCCAGCACTGCACGTTGACGGCTACCGGCAGCGATGCCGTGTGGCAGGCTGCCGTCTTTACCTTGACAGCAAGTGCAGTCGTGCTCCCACCGAGACCCATCGGGCCGATCCCAAGCGTGTTCACCGCGTCGCAGAGCTGCTGCTCGAACTCCGTCATCTGGTCGATGGGCTGGAGCAGCGCCTCTTTTGCTAACACCGTGACGCCGTCAAATGTCCCGCCAATCCCGACACCGAGCACTACTGGTGGGCAGGGCCGGCCCCCGGCGATCAGCATGGTCTCGATAACGACCTCCTTAATTTTCCCGGTCTGCGAAGGAAGGAGCATCACGACCCGTGAGACATTTTCCGCCCCGGCACCCTTGGGCAGCACGGTCACCGTAAACCGGTCCCCGGGCCGCACATGGATGGCAGGCATCCCGGCGCCAGTATTATCCCCGGAATTGTGCCGGGTGAGGGGATCGACCACATTCGGGCGCAGCGGGATCTCCTGCGTTGCCCTCCGGATGCCGTCGGCGACCGCATCAAACAATGCCTGTGAATAAGGAACTGACGGGGGCAGGGTGAGGTAGACCACCGGGACCCCGGTGTCCTGGCAGAGGGGCACCCTGAGACGCTCCGCGGCGAGGATATTTTGT
>JBEKTA010000069.1:0-7604 GCA_049516515.1 Methanoregula sp.
CGAGAGGCAGACCAAGACGCCGATACCGGCGCCGGCTGCATAGGGCGACCATGTCGCCGGGAAAAGGATACCGGACATAGGATGAGCCTCTTTTTATGTCCCGAACGGCTCGGGACAGGATACAAGATATCCCGTACGCAGCGCACATAAAGGTTTGTCCGGTGACATTCGGTACGGGGGCACCGTTCACTTTCTCCCCGCGCACCCTGCCTCTTTAATACCCCGGCTCCGATGAGGTTGTTGCGTATGATCCTGGGGAAAGGGGCGTATCTCAAGCAGCTGACTGCGGCGACGATGCAGATGAAGTCGGTGGAGGTAGGAAAGGAGATGACCGGCAGCTCCCCGCCATCTGTCTTTATCGGGAGTTACAACTACCCGGACATTTACGCCGGGCCGATGATCACACCCATGCACGGCGATACCGGGATCATGGACCGGCCCGAGGACTGGATCGCCGGCCACCGGACCCAGGATGAGATCATTGGGTACCGGATGAACCTTGTCCGGGGGAAGCGCATGACCAATGCCTATGACCTCGACAACCGGTTTGTCGACAAGCTCCAGGAGATCGTCCTTGCCGATGGCTCCATCGAGAGCGAAGCGGCGTTTGAAACCGCTCCTGTCGGCCTCTCGTTTTCCGAGGAGCACACCCCGTTTGGGCCGAGCGCCCCGCTCGAACGGTTCGAGATTACGGCAAAACGCTGGGATCACTCCCTTGAGAAGGTCTATTACGATACCGATCTCCTCTCCCGGGAGGCCGTTCTCGGCCTCCACCGGACAGGGACGCCGTTTTCCACGATCCAGAAGGCGTTCTCGGCCGGGACCATGGGGAGGAGAGAAAACCGGCACCTTGTCCCGACACGGTGGTCGATTACGGCCTGCGACACGATGATCGGCGACAACCTGCTCTCCGAGGTGAAAAAGTGCCCGGTAATCGATACCTTGCGGCTGCATGAGTTTTCCAGTCTTCACAACAGGTATGCGGTGCTCCTGATGCCGACCGCGTGGCAGTACGATTGGACCGAGGCGTTCCTGCACGTGCTCGGGAGCGAGGAGAATGTCTTCTCGGATTACGAGGGGCACAAGAGGAAAACCGGCTACTCGCCGCTTGGCGGCTGCTATTATTCCTGCAAGATGGCGGTGCTTGAATCACTCGCACAGGAGCACCGGCAGGCCGGCGCCATCATCCTGCGCGAGGCGCTGCCCGGGTATGTGCCGATGGGCGTATTCAACGTGCGGGAGAATGTCAGGAGCGCGATGCGCGAACCGGCGACCGAGTTCGAGGATATCCGGTCTGCACTCGCGCATATCTCGGGTACATTTACCCTGCCAGTCCAGCGGTTCATCACCGAGACCACGCTCTTAAAAGACAGTCTCCGGCAGCGCCAGTGTACCTTAAGCGATTTTGCCATGCCCCGCCCTCCGCAGAAGGAGGCGGCTGGTGCGGCGGGGACGGCCTGACCAAGGAGCCGTGCCGGGCAATGCTGACAACCACGAACGGGAGGAGACGGTGAGCGAAAACCCGGAAGCCACAAGTCCGCGGATCATTCTGCATGCGGATATGGACTGTTTCTACGCAGCCGTCGAGATGCACGACCACCCGCAGTATGCCGGAAAACCGGTCGTTGTCGGAGCCGACCCGCAGGGTGGGGCAGGAAGAGGCGTAGTCTCCACCTGCTCGTACGAGGCCCGGGCGTTCGGGGTGCGTTCCGCCATGCCCATATCGCAGGCCTACCGGCTCTGCCCGGATGCAGTCTACCTCCGGCCCGATATGGCCCGGTATGCGGAGGTGTCCGGGGAGATCATGGGGATATTCCGGGCGACCGGCGACCGGGTCCAGCAGGTCAGTATCGATGAGGCGTTTCTCGATGTCAGCCCGGTCGGGAGTTTTGATGCAGCCCGGGACCTTGCAGCACGGTTAAAGCAGGAGATCCGGGACCGGGTCGGGATCAGCTGCTCGCTTGGCGTTGCCCCAACAAAGATCGTCGCAAAGATCGCTTCGGATTTCCATAAGCCCGACGGCCTGACGGTTGTGGAGCCCGAAGATGTGCCGGCATTTCTCGCCCCGATGCCGGTCCGTAAGATCCCGGGGATCGGGGGGAAGACCGGGGCACACCTCGAAGCCCTCGGGATTAAAACCATCGGCGACCTTGCCGCATGCGATATCCAGCGTCTCATCGGGGCATTCGGGCGTTCCGCGGCCCTGCTGCACGAGGCGGCGCTCGGGCATGACGAGAGCGAAGTCGTGGAGCGCGATGGGATAAAGTCCATCTCGAAAGAAACGACCTTTGCCCGGGACACGGACGACCCAGACGAGATTGCCGCCACCATGGAACTGCTCGTCCGCGAAGTAGCGCTGTCGCTTGCCGATGAAGGTCTGCACTTTAAGACCGTCACGGTCCGGGTCAGGTACGAAGGGTTTGTGTCAAAGACAAAGGCAAAGTCCCTGCTCCATCACCACAACGACGAGGCCACGCTCCGGTCCTCTGCCGGGGAACTGCTCCGCAGCCTGTGTGACGGGCGAAAGATCCGGCGGCTCGGCCTCCGGGTCTCGGGGCTCTGGAAGCAGGACGCCGGGCAGCAGACGCTGTTTTAACGGGATTGTGACCGGTATCTCGCGGCTAAAAAAGTGGCTGCGTTTGGGGGTTTTAGGGGTTTTAAGGTTATCGGGGAGTGTCTGCCGGCTGTTCCGGGGCTACCGGGGGTGTTCCTGCGCCCTTTGGGATGAGCCCAAGGACAATAAGCGAGAACCCGGCGGCGACACAGGGCCCAAGAACGACAAACACGGCGTTCCCGGCAAAGAAAGTCTCCCGTATGGGATAGATCATGAACGAGACGGCAAAGAAAAGCGTCCCGGCAAGCGCTGCCGGGTGCTCGGCAAACGAATGGTTCAAGGCAGTGATGATGAGCGAGCCGCAGGCAAAGAAGTAGAGCAGGATCATCAGAGCTTGGTCGGTGATTCCTTTCGTGGCAAGGATGGCAAGCGGCACGGCAAGCATCAGGATCAGGATCGCAAGGAGGAGCGGGCCTGCCACCTGCTTTCTCGGGTAGAGCCGGTTATAGGCCGAGGAGAGGAGCAGGATCGACGCGACAAAACCCATGTCGATGAGGCCCGGGAAGGTAACGGTACCGGCCCCGAAAAAGACAGCGGCATACCAAGCGATGTTTGCCATGCCCCAGACAGCAAACGCCCCGGCCGCCCATAGCAGGCCCGGCCCGCCTTCGTGCCGCACATAGAGATAGCAGAACACGGCGGCCCCGGCAAACGCGGTAAGGATCTGGAGGTAATTGCTGATCGAGACGTACTGCTTTCCAGGGAAGAGGAAGAGGGCGAGCGCAAGGGCTGCGGCGACCCCAAGAATTGCCTCGAAAATTCCGGAGATGACTGAGAGGAGGGTGGAAGAAGATGCAGAAGTGGGCGTTTCTTGTGCAGACATACTCTTTCTCTAGGGTGTATGACGGGAAAAATATACGGGACTTTTTAAGGAGTTATCCGGCCCGGGAAAAGAACCCCCTAGGTATAACAGGGGGCCCCTGATGGATATGTTAATGATTCCTGACGCCGTTAATATATGCGGAGTTGTTGGTATAACCGATAATAACCAGAGAAAAGGGAACAACGAGTTCGATCCCAATGCAGTAAATCCTGACGGGACCCCGTTTGTCCGGGTCAGGCTGCCCAAGAAATGGAACAACGAGATGTTTGGTTCCGCCGACCTGATGATGGGGGCAAACCATATCCGGGTGCGCTGTTTCGACGGGGTCACGCGTATGGGGAGGATTAAGGGCAAGATCAAAAAGCGCGTCTGGATCCGGGAAGGGGATACCCTGATTGTGGTCCCGTGGAGTTTCCAGGACGATAAGTGCGATATTATCTACCGGTACCTGCCGCCCCAGGTGGACTGGCTGCGGAAGAACCGGTACCTCTAATCTGCCGCTTTTTTTTGAGATTTTCATATTTGTTGGCAAATAGCGCCGGTAAAACATTGCTTCATAGTCCCGGACGACATAGTATCTCTTATCTATGCTGACAGACGAGAAGAAAATCCGGTTGATCCGCGACCGGTTGACCCGCATCGGTATCGGGGAGCGGAGCATGAGCGATGATATGATTCTCGCATCGTACAGTATCAACAGTGTCGGCCAGCTCTGTAGTGTCCAGAAGCCCCGGCAGCCCCAGACCTGAGAAAGGGCATCCAATTTTTACCGGAATCCCCATCGGGGACTCCGTAGGCACACCCCGGCGTTAAGAAAATATCCGGTTTTCCTGTGCGACCATACAGAAGTACTTAAGCAGGGACAGCATGTTAACTATCACAGTTTTTTGACTGTATGTGAAAGCTATGTATGGATCATCCAATTTTGGCGGTCGCGGTCCCAGAGACTCCGGCCCACGTGAAATGACAAAGGTCACCTGTTCCGATTGTGGAAAAGAGTGCGAAGTACCGTTTAAGCCAACCGAAGGTCGCCCAGTGTATTGCCAGGAATGCCTGCCAAAGCACCGCAAGCCCCGGTTCTAATTACACAACCGTATAATTTTTCTTTTTTTTAGAAACGTCTGGTTTCATTTATTCGCACCCCGATGATGAGATCTGCTACTTCACGGCCTTCGCAAACCGTACGGTCAGGACCACGTTTGGATCAGGGGCAGTTGCTACACACACCTGCATATGGCGCCTGCACGTTACATCGGAAATCCGTTGAGCAGCCAGATCTGCGCATTGAGCATGGCAGCAAAACAGCACCATACAAGATACGGGGCAAGCAGCCGTGCGGCCGGCGCGGAGATGCGCCGGAACGAGATCGCGATTGCTGCGATGAGGACAATGAGGAGCAGTCTGAAAAAAAGCGTCCGGGCAGTTATCCCGCAAACGCACGCTCCCAGAGCATAACGGCAATCTCGAATGCGATAAGAATAATCACGACCCATTCAAGGAAGTTCGAGTGCTGGATCCGCACCTCGTCGGACAACATCGAGTAGTTCTCCCGGATCACCGTGATCTTCCGGCTCACGCTCTCGCTCCACTGGCTGCTCCTTAAGATCTTTAAGGCCGTCGCATAGACCCGGGCGTAGTAGATATCCTCGGTCACCTTGATCAGGTTATCGACCTTTTCGATCGTCTCCGAGATCTCCGCAGAGCTCTTCATCTGGTGACGCATAATCGCATGGTACTGGCTGCCCCTGTTGAACCAGGACAGCCGGTCCGCATGCTCGATATCGTCGTACATCCGCGCCATCTCACGGGTCAGCTCCCGGTCATAGTACCGCAGCTCGAGCACCTGCACGTTTGCAAACTCGATCAGATCGATGATATCGGTCGGGCTCTCGGGGCCACACAGCAGGGCCGAGTCCCAGGAAATAAGCGCAAGGTCCTCGTTTGAGTAACTGAGGGAATTTTTTAGGATATCCTCGCGGATCTGGGAAGAAACGCAGGTCCGGTCCCCAAGGAGCAGCGGCACCGGGTCGATGGAATCGTCCCGCCGGTCGGTCACGTAGATCGTGTAATCCTCGTAAAAGTCCGGGTCGATCGCAAAATTCTTGATGTGCGGCTTGATGATCTCCCCGAGAGTATTGAGGTACTGGAGGAAGAAGTCCGAAAGCCCTTCCTGGCCGGCAAAACGGAACGCGATATCCTCGAGTTCCCGGTGGTCTGCATGCTCGTCATCGTAGATGAAACAGAGGCTGATCACCCCGATATCGTAGACACGGGCGACAGCGGAGAACTCGTACGAGCGCCCCTCCCGTTCCACCGTGACCGGCAGCATGCGGATCAGGAGCGGGGACGACTCGATCATAATGGATTTCGGCTTGACCCTGACAAAACTGGTACGGGCCGTAAAGTAATTCCGGGCCAGAGACTTCTCAAGCCAGTCGATATCGATCTCCCGGCCGATATCATAGATGCGGTAAAACCGCAGTGAGATCATAATATTTTCTCCTTTCCGGGAAAAACCCGGGATCGTATGTTTATATTATTTCACCTTAAATCACCATAAACCCTCACACCTCCTGCTCAAACACTCTTGCATCCGCCGGTTTTTTAAAGACGCAGTGTTCCCGTCAAATCTGGATGAATGCCTGCGACAGGAAAAATATGAACGCCCCCGCAGTGATTTATATCCCTGCAGCGCAAATCTACGGTTGATATATTCCATGAGTACTGATTTCCTGTCCCTTGCCATGGTTACCGTGATCGGGCTCATGGTAGGCACTGCAATCGGCCTTTTTATCGGGTACCTTGCAAAGATGCAGCGATCCCACTGGGCCGATATGACCGGGCGCGAAAAAGCGATCAATATCACGCTCATCGTTATCTGCTCAGTGATCTGCATAGCCGCTCTTGCATGGCGCTTTCTCCTGAATTAAATTCCAGTCACCACGCCCCGCCGTCATTTTATCCAACTAACAACGGGGGTCAACAGATACGGTAAAACGATATCCCCCAAGTGGCATATTGATGATGCGGGACATTCAACAGGTAAAGGTACACAGGTTCGTGCAGGGACAAAAGATCCGGATTCAGGACGTGTCCGTTTTTCAGGGACGTCCTGTGTGCCGACCCATATCTGACGACACATCCGGCAACAGGCTATGTCCAAGGTGAATGTAAGTGGAGACCGGACTGTTCATCCATGGCATCATCATCGGAATTCTGCTTGCTGCGCCTGTCGGCCCGATCGCGTTTTTATGTATCCAGCGCACGCTTGCCCATGGACACCTGCACGGCATCACTTCCGGTCTCGGCATTGCCACCGCCGATGCCTTCTATGCGGCGGTGACTGCCTTCGGCTTTGCGCTTATATCTGACTTTCTGCTGGCGAACCAGTGGTTCTTCCGGTTGTTCGCAGGGCTTGCCCTAATTGCAGTCGGTCTCCGTATCACGTTAGCCGCGCCTCCGGTGATATCCACAACTCCCGAGAAGGAGTCCTACATCGCTGACTTTACCACGATGCTTGCCATCACGCTTGCAAACCCGCTCACCATACTCTTCTTTACCATCATCATCCCGGGCTTCTGGGTGGTGAGCAACGGGAGCACCTGGGTTACTCCCGCGATCTTTGTTACCGGTGTATTACTCGGGGAGATTGGCTGGTGGGTTTTTCTCTGCGGGACACTGGATTCCATGCGAAGCTACCTCACACGGGAGCGCCTGCATGTGATCAACCGGATTGCCGGTCTCGTGATAACCCTCTTCGGGGTTGTGCTGATCGCCGAGCTGATCGTGATACAACCCCTAACCTGAAACGAGCGCCACATCTATCCGATCCTCCGTCACTTCCCGGATGCATCATTCTTCCGGGTTCTGAAGTATCCTGTGGGATTATACAGACTACACTCAGGCATGTGCAGGTCTCGCGGATAGTTCACTGGTGAAATAGTTCACTTATTTAACTATTAAGCGGCTAAACTAGTTCCGGGATTCTAAAAACGCATGGCTGAAGATATCAGGGACCGGGCGGCGGATGCACTGCTTGCCCTCATACCTCTCTACTACAAGAACGTGATGCGTAACAAGCATACGATCAACGGGGTACAGCTGGCTCAGATCCACACGCTCGGGGTGCTCATGAAATACCGATCGGTACCGATGTCTGAGATTGGA
>JBEKTA010000070.1:0-7465 GCA_049516515.1 Methanoregula sp.
AAAAAAGAGCATCATCGAATATGCCCGTGCTTCCTGCGAGTAATAGATTAAAAACGGGGAAACCGCGCAGGCAGTGGCGGCAATAATACCTGCATTCCGGTCGAGGAATTCCTCTCCGATTGCATAAAAGAGCGGGATCGTAAGAACTCCGAGCAGGGCCGGGATAAAACGCAGGATGAACTCGTTATTGCCGAGCATGATCATGATGTGTTCAACCCAGAAAAAGAGCGGCGGGCTGAATTCACCGGGGCTTACCTGCCATATACCCATAAGGGACTGTATGGAGGTGAAATAAGTAGTGGCTTCATCAAGCCAGAGGGAGTTATACCCGAGATTGTAGAACCGCAGGAAAAAACCGAGGATGGTGAGGATCATAAGGACCTGAAAGTACCGGCTCGCAGTAATAAGGGATTTTATATTTTCAACGGACAGATCGCGGAACGTTTTAACGGGAGACACATAACCCCCGTCAAGGTCACACTCCCCGGCCACGTCCTGCTTTTTTCCCGGTTCCCGGCCCTCTTTTTTCTTTGCCATCGCACTCACTATCTATTTGTCAAGATTCAGATATAACTTGTCAGATTGTCCCTGAAAAAAAGAGCACCGGCGTTCTGCCAGCAGTGGCAGAACCACCGGTTATGTGGATTTCTGTTCCGGCTGATGTACATGAACAAGAGAGCATCCCAGTGCCGCAAGGAGTCCGTTTTTATCCGTCACTACCCGTGACGACTGTTCGAGCATGAGATTTACCCGTTCATGACTCCCGGCCATCCTGAAATCCGTCCTGATGGCAATGACCGGTTTTTTGAGGGCTGCGGCATAGCCCATCTCCCATGCAGTCCCGGAATCTGCATCCGCCCCGTCAATGATCGCGACGAGGATGTCCGCATCGTGGATCGCTCTTTTGTTGTGGTTGTAAATCCGCACATGCTCCTTTTTGTCCCTCACAGCATGGTCGTCCCCGGCGTCCTGAGGGAGTGCTACTTCATAATAATGAGCACGGAGCAGCTCTGCAATAGCGGTATTATAGGAACGCTCCGCTTCAGAAAAAAGCGGGGCGGCAAGGTAGATCCGGTATTTCGAGAACTCGGCGACATCTTGTGCCGGGATTTTAGGGAATTTTGCATAAAATACTCCCCGGTCATCACGTAAGGCCGGTTTGTCGCCTTCAGCCCCGTAATAGGTGCTCGTAACCCCACAGGTGGGAGATGAGTTGACACCAAGGATACAGAGTGGCGGCCCCCGTTCTTCGATGATCTTTTTCACGTTCCCGCACAATCCTTCAAGAAGCGTGGCAAACTCCGGGGTATTGAGCCGTTCAAGATAGGTGCCGGGTTCCCGGTCCGGGCCGAGATACAGGGTCTCGGGACAGGGAAGGGGCACAACATCTATCCCGAACTTCTTACACCGCCCGATGGACCGGGCGAACAGAGCAATATCAGAGGGGTGCGTGATACCCTTGGCCCGGAGCGACGGGGAGAGAATGCAGGGAGCACAGAGCACGTACATTATACAGTGTGTGAACGCACACAATAATCAATGATTCCTCTTGTTGCCTACCGGGACAACAGCTGCGATCCCAGGAAGTGCACGGTAAAAAAACTGGAGCGGACAGGTTTTTTGAGGATCGTAAAAAAGATTTCGCAGATCCCCAGAAACACCCTGCTGCTCGACCCGACTGCCGAGCAGGCCCTTTCTCCCGCGGACAGGTTCGTAAAATCCATTACCGCCCTTGACTGCTCGTGGGAAGTGCTCGATACCGGTGCGGTCAGCTCGTGGAGGATCCGGCGGGCACTTCCCTTCCTGATGGCGGCAAACCCGGTCAACTTCGGGAAACCCTGCAAGCTTACCTCCATCGAAGCGATTGCCGCAGCGCTCTATATCCTCGGGGAGCAGGAACGGGCGGCGCAGATCCTGGCTTGCGTCAGCTGGGGCATCCGGTTTTTAGAGGTCAACAAGGAACCGCTGGAGCTCTATGTCACGGCTAAGGACAGCACTGAAGTGGTGAAGTTCCAGGCGCTGTTTTTGTAATAATCGTAATTTTTTTTAATAATCCCGGGATCGCATGGTATCAGCAACGCATTTTAACGATTTTCTTCCCGGGTAAACCAAGTACGACAGACGGTACTGGGATAAAAAAACCAGAACAAGCAATCTTTATCTCATCTCGCTCATACAGTTCGTTATATGATCAAGGTTGCTATCAACGGGTACGGTACCATCGGGAAGCGTGTCGCCGATGCGGTTGCAGCCCAGAAGGACATGAAAGTGATCGGCGTCTCAAAAACCCGCCCAAACGCCGAGGCATTTATTGCAAAACAGCGGGGATACCCCCTCTACATCGCAGATCTCTCAAAGAAGGCGGCGTTTGAAAAAGCAGGCCTCACGGTTGCCGGTTCTGTCGAGGACATGTGCAGGGCAGCCGATGTGATTGTTGACGCGACACCCGGCGATGTCGGTGCGACCAACAAGCCGCTCTACGAGAAACTCGGGAAAAAGGCACTCTGGCAGGGCGGCGAAAACCACGAGGTCGCCGGGTTCTCCTTCAACTCGTCCTGCAATTTCAAGGACGCCATCGGTCGGCAGTTTGTCCGGGTCGTCTCCTGCAACACCACCGGCCTCTGCCGGATCATCCACGAGGTAGACAAAGCGTTCGGCGTCGAACACGTCCACGCGATTATGGTCCGCAGGGGATCCGACCCCGGCGAGATCAAGAAAGGGCCGATCGATGCGGTCGTCCTTGACCCGGTGACGGTCCCAAGCCACCACGGCCCCGATGTGCAGACCGTGCTCCCCCACATCTCGATTACCACGATGGCGATGATCGTCCCGACCACGATGATGCACATGCACGCGATCCGGATCACGACCAAAAAAGACGTGAACCGCGAGAAAGTGATCGAGCTTATCAACAATCATCCCCGCCTGGGCCTAGTAAAAAAGACCGCGGGGATCAAGAGCACCGCAGAACTCAAGGAATTTGCCATGGACCTTGGTCGGCAGCGGGCGGATCTCTACGAGAACTGCATCTTCGAGGACTCGATCTACGCCAACAAGAACGAGCTCTGCTTCTTCCAGGCCATCCACCAGGAGGCAGACGTTGTCGTCGAGAATGTGGACGCGATCCGGGCGATGACCGGCCTATGTAAAGATGCAGCAACCTCCATAAAACTCACGAACGACGCACTCCACTTTATCCCCATCCAGAATAACCATTAACTCCCACCATCACCCATATTTTTTAATGGACACATTCGAACGGGTTACCCGGAACACCGTTGAAGTCGTCACCGAAGACGAACTCCGCGCTCTTCTGGCCCGACCCACAAAGAAGGTATACGCAGGGTACGAACCGAGCGGCGAGATCCACCTTGGCCACCTTGTCACGGTCAACAAGCTTGTCGATCTCCAAGCAGCAGGCTTTGAGGTCACGGTCCTCCTAGCCGATCTTCATGCGTTCCTCAACCGGAAAGGGACCATGGAAAAGGTCGGGGAACTCGCCGAGTACAACCGCCGCTGTTTTGAGGGGCTCGGCCTTATGAACGTAAAATACGTGCTCGGTTCCGATCTCCAGCTCAACCGCGAGTACGAGCTGCTCGTCCACCAGCTTTCCCAGCAGATCACCCTTGCCCGGGCGACCCGGAGCATGGACGAAGTGGGACGACAGATGGACCACCCGACCGTTTCGCAGATGGTCTACCCGATCATGCAGATGGCCGATATCGCGATGCTCGGCGTGGATGCCGCAGTGGGCGGGATCGACCAGCGGAAGATCCACATGCTTGCCCGGGAACACCTACCAAATTTCAAATTCCCCTCCCCGGTCTGTATCCACACACCGATCTTAAACGGCCTTGACGGCAAGAAGATGTCCTCATCGCAGGGCAACTATATCTCGGTCGCCGACAGCGAGGATGAGATCAGGAAGAAGTGCCAGAAGGCGTTCTGCCCGCCGGAGATTGCGGAGAACCCGATCCTCCAGATCTTCCAGCACCATATCTTCCCCCGCCTCCCGGAGATCACGATTAAGCGGCCGGAGAAATTCGGCGGTGACCGGACCTTTGCCGGGTACGCGGAGCTCGAAGCCGCCTATGGCGTGGGGGAGATCCATCCGCTCGACCTCAAGAAAGCCTGCGGCGAGGGACTGGTCGAGATCCTTGCACCGGTGCGCGACTATATACGCTAGGCAAAAAGATACGTGTCTGAAATAGCAGGGGATGACACGTGAGCATCGAACAGCAGGAGGAAGCATTCGACCAGCGTCTCGCTGAGATGGGTATCCGCATAAAAGATGCGAATAATCTCAAAGTCAGCGAGAATGTTTTTGACGAGGTCACCCTCCTTGCCCTGTACAAGCTCGTCCACAAGAAATGGCTCACCGCGATTGGCGGCTCCATCAGCACCGGGAAAGAGGCCAATGTTTTTTTGGGCGAACGGGAGGACCTGGCAGTTGCCATCAAGATCTACCGGATCCAGTCGGCAAATTTCACCACCATGAGCTCGTACGTCACCGGGGACCGCCGGTTCTCCCATGTAAAAAAGTCCAAAAAGGAGCTCATCTTTGCATGGACAAGAAAAGAGTTTTCCAATCTTGCCCGGGCAAAAGAGGCAGGACTTCCTGTTCCCGAGCCGCTTGTCTGGGACAGGAATATCCTCATCATGTCCTTCCTTGGGGAAGGGGAATGCCCGTATCCCCAGCTGAGGAGTGCAGAGATCGACAAACCTGCGCGAGTCTACGAGAACATTATGGCGATGATCGATACGCTGTATAACAAGGCAGAACTGGTGCATGGTGACTTAAGCGAGTTCAATATATTGTACAGTGACCAACCATATCTCATCGATATGGGCCAGTCGGTCACCCGCGACCATCCGCGTGCTCTCCAGTTCCTGATGCGGGACATCCGCAATATGAACAGGTTCTTCAAAAAGAAGGGCTGCGAAGTAAAAACAGAATATGAGATCTTCAACGCGGTGACCGGTCTCAACGTCTCACAACCATGACACACATAAGCATCATCTCCAGAAAGAACGGTATAACCTGTGATAAGAATGCCGGGCGGTCAGCCGGAAAGGTGACACAACCATGATACAGGAATTAAAAGTTGCAACAAGCAGGGTGGGCGTCCTCATCGGGAAGGGCGGAGCGACAAAAAAAGAGCTCGAAGCAAAGACCCACACAGCCATCTCCATTGACAGTAAGGAGGGCCTTGTAAAAATCGAAGGGGCAGAGGAGAACGCAATCCCGCTCCTTCGTGCAGTCGAGATTATCAACGCCATCAACGCCGGATTCTCGCCCGAGCGTGCCTTCGAGATGATCGAAGATGAGGATCTCCTGCTCGATATCATCGATCTTTCCCGGGCGGCAGACAATCCCAAGCAGCTCGACCGGCTCCGCGGCCGGATCATCGGGAAAGACGGCCGGGCCCGCGAGCAGATCGAGAACATGACCGATGTGGACCTCTCGGTCTTTGGTCACACGGTGGCCCTCATAGGCTACCCTGAGCAGATGAAGGTCGCCCGGGCGGCGATCGACATGCTCATCGAGGGTGTCCCCCACGAAAACGTCTTTGCGTTCCTCGACAAGAAGAAAAAAGAGGCCAAGCAGGACATGATCAGCTATTACTACTAAAGGCACTTCCGCCTCCCGCACCCCCTCTTTTTTATGCAGTCCGCTCTGAAACGGTACCGGGTAAGACCCGGCAACCGATCCAGGATCCTGCACGCGATCCGGTGCCGGGCCTAGGTGGGAAACACCGATTGCTAGGTATATTCCGCAAAAAACAATTCAGCCGGTAATAAACAATTAACAGGCAGTTTAAAAACCGCGACACCGATGGGGACCGCCATGCAGATACAGGACCTTG
Source organism: Methanoregula sp. (assembly GCA_049516515.1). Classification (GTDB taxonomy): domain Archaea; phylum Halobacteriota; class Methanomicrobia; order Methanomicrobiales; family Methanospirillaceae; genus Methanoregula. The sequence goes on from JBEKTA010000070.1 coordinate 5,868, forward strand.
CCATACCCGATACTCTCAAACAGCAGTACCTCGGGCTCGGCATCCTTGAACTCTACCCGCCGCAGGCCACCTGTGTCGAGAAAGGGCTGCTTGACGGCAAAAACCTCCTTGTCGCGATCCCGACTGCGAGCGGGAAGACGCTGATTGCCGAGATGGCGATGCACTGCCACATCGCAGCCGGGGGAAAGTGTCTCTATATCGTCCCGCTCAAGGCCCTTGCCTCGGAAAAATACGACGAGTTTGGCAACAAAGGCGTCCGGGTCGGCATCTCGACCGGGGACCTCGACCGTCGCGATGACGCCCTTGGCAAAAACGACATCATTGTCGCGACAAGCGAGAAGGTGGACTCGCTCCTGAGGAACGGTGCACGCTGGATCCCGGAGATCACGCTTGTGGTCGTGGACGAAGTGCACCTGCTCGATTCCCCGGACCGGGGCCCGACGCTCGAGATGGTGATCGCAAAGATGCGGGCCAGGAACCCTGGCATGCAGCTTATCGGGCTCTCGGCGACCATCGGGAACCCGAAGATGCTTGCCGGGTGGCTCGACGCGGAACTGGTCACGAGCTCGTGGCGGCCGGTTGACCTGCGCCAAGGCGTTTTTTACGACAATAAAATCCAGTTCGAGGAGGGAACACGGCCCATAAAACAGGTCTCAAAAAACTACGATGATCTCAACCTCTGCCTTGACACCATTGCCGAGGGGGGACAGTGCCTCGTCTTTGTCTCCTCGCGGAGGAACGCCGAGGCCTTTGCAAAACGGGCGGCCGGTGCGATAAAGAGCGAGGACCCGGCGCTTGCCGCGTGTTCCGACCGCCTGCTGGCCGGTACCCCGACCGAGATGGTAAAGACCCTTGCCGCATGCGTCGCAAAAGGGTCTGCCTTCCACCATGCGGGCTTAAGCCGGAACGAACGCTCTGTCGTGGAAGAGGCTTTCCGCAAAGGCTGGCTCAAGTGCATCTCTTCCACCCCAACCCTCGCTGCGGGCCTCAACCTGCCTGCCCGCCGGGTGATCATCCGGGACTATCTCCGGTTTTCCGCAGGCGAAGGGATGCAGCCGATATCGGTAAGCGAGTACCGGCAGATGGCGGGAAGGGCCGGCCGGCCCCGGCTTGACCCATACGGCGAAGCCGTGCTGATCGCAAAGGAGGCCGAGCAGGTGCCGGAACTCTTCGAATGCTATATCGAAGCGGCCGCTGATGACGTTCATTCCCGGATCGCCGAACCTACTGCACTCTATACGCATGTCCTTTCCCTTATCGCTTCGGGTTTTGCAAAGACCCGGGACGAACTCTCCGAGTTCATGAACCGCTCGTTTTACGTCCACGAGCAGAGGCAGGGCCGGCTCATCCACCGGGCGGTAGATGACGCGCTCCAGTTCCTGATCGCTGCGGAGATGGTGATCGAAGTGGGCGAACATATCGGGGCAACCGAACTGGGCATCCTTGTCTCACGGATGTACATCGACCCGAGGAGCGCGTCCGCGATTATCACGACCCTGCGGGAAAAAGAAGAGTACGCGGATCTCGGCCTTGTCCAGCTCATCTGCAGTACACCCGATATGCCGACCCTGTACGCGAAAAATTCCGACCTTCCCGCA
>JBEKTA010000071.1:0-7450 GCA_049516515.1 Methanoregula sp.
GGCACTCCCCGGCACAATGGTTTTGCGAGGTGTCTCCGGGCGGTTGGAGGTACCTCGTACCAGCCGGCAGTGAGTGCCCGTGGAGTTTCCTGCACGTCCGGCTCCATCGTATGCGCCCCGCATTTCCGGCACTTGAACCCCTTGCCCTTCCCGTCGCTTGTCATGCGTTTGTTACACGCGGTGCAGAGCGGGGCCTGAATCCGGAGATCCCGTTCCGGTGCGACAAGGCATATCTTCTCCAGGTTGATGCTTCCCTTCTTGTAACTCCCGACCGCGATGATCTCGTCGCCCGGCACGAGCGCCCTTACCGTGTCCCGGAAATTCTTGGTCGGTTCGTACGCCATGCACCGGGCCTCCGCGTCGCCGTCCCGTATCGCAAACGAGACATGCCCGCCTGCCCCGGTCGCCGGCCGGCCGGCAACAACGCCCCGCACCCGGTACGAGATCCCTTCGCGGAGAAAGCTGCACGCCCCGGGGACAAGGTGGGCGTCGGTCCCCTGGTTTGTCACCCAGATCTGTTCGAGTGCCGTTTTCTCGGATTCGATGATTGAACGGGCCGCCATCACCCATGCCGGGCTCTCGCCCCGGATCCCAAAGAGGACCGGGTCCGGCGTGTGCGGCACGCAGACCACAACTTTGTTTGCGAAATCCACGGTGTCCCACGTGTGCGGGAACGTCGCCTCCTCTGCGGCAAAGAGGGTCTCCTTGTCCACCTCCCGGGGCGTGCCCCACCGTGCAGGGTCACGGTACGCGAGGATCTCGTAGGTCGTATCGGGAAAGACGCTTGCGATTGCAGCGGTCGCCCCGACAAGACCGCGTCGGTTCTTCCAGCCCCGGTACCGGGCGCCTGCCGCTTCGAGGACGTCCACGGCCTCGTCGATCTCGCAGAAATCCGTCACCGCCTTTCGGTAAAACGCCGGGTCCGGCCGTTTCTCTGCCACGACAACGCCGGGGTTTGTCTTCTCGCAGGAGAAATCCGCAAGTTCCTCCACGATAGCGCATGCGAGTGCGAACCCCTTATCAGGGTCGCCCTCCACATCGAGCGCGATCGCCGCGTTCCCCCGGGTCTTGAAGGTCACGTTCGGGTTGAGCCGGACAAGGCGGGCCTCCCGGACCCGCATGTGCTCACGGATCAGCCTGCGGGCCAGCACCGCGCCGAGATACGTGGTGCACATTCCCGCCGGAGAGTCCGTGTCATCAATACCGATCAGCATGTCTATATTAATATATGGGCACGCTCCATCCATTTGTAACTACATGTCCCAGGAACGCCAGCTCCAGCTGGTCACAAGCGTGATGATATCGGCGGGTTTCGAGGTATCCGAGAAGTTCACCCTCCGCCCGAGGAGCTTTGACCTTATCGCACGCGAAAACGGGACCCTGCTTGTCATAAAAGTCGTGACCCACATCGACTCGGTAAGCGAGGAAGCGGCCTTCGATCTGGACGTGATCGCAGAGCACCTGGGCGGTGTGCCCCTGATCGTGGGCGAACGCGCCCGCGAGGCCGAGCTCGAACGGGGGGCGGTCTATGTCAGGTACGGCATCTACGCGATCAGCATCGCGACGCTGTACGATTATTTTGTCGAGAAGATCCCGCCGCTTGTCTATGCTTCTCCCGGCGGGCTGTACGTGAACATCAACGGCGATGCCCTGCGGGAGCTCCGCGAGCGGCGCAGCATGTCGCTTGGCGATCTCGGGCAGGTGCTCGGGGTGTCCCGGCGCACGATCAGCAAGTACGAGAGCGGGATGGGCACGACACTTGAAGTCGCGATCAGGATCGAGGAGTACTTCAATACCGGTGTGGTCGAGTCCATCGATATTGTGAAGCGCGAACCGGCAGCGTCCGGGCCGGAAAATTCAAAAAAACGATCGGTCCCGGGCATCCCGATAGAATTCCTCGAACAGCTCGGGATGCAGCTCCACACGCTCCGGGGTGCACCGTTCCAGGCGCTCCTCACGTTCGACAAGCACACGATCCTCACCGGCTACGGCACGGCACAGAAAGTGGTCAAAAGGGCCGCGCTCATCAGCAACCTCTCGAAAATCGCAAAAAAGCACGCGATGTGTATCATCACCGATTACCACCACGAGAAAAAGATCGGGCGGACGCTTGTGATCGGCGAGGACCGCCTCCATGCACTTGAGGACGGGTTCGAGCTCCTCGATATGCTCGGCGAGTGATTTTTTAGAGAGATTTTATATAGAACCACAAACCAATTTTAGTGCTAAAAGTGGTGATAATTTTATGTCGCAACAACTTGGAGGACAACAGATTCTCATTCTTAAGGAAGGCACCAACCGTACCCGCGGCCGTGATGCCCAGGGTATGAACATCACCGCTGCAATGGCAGTTGCCAGTGCAGTCAGGACCACGCTCGGCCCCAAGGGTATGGACAAGATGCTTGTCGACACCATCGGCGATGTCGTCATCACGAACGATGGCGTCACCATCTTAAAAGAGATGGACATCGAGCACCCGGCCGCAAAGATGATGGTCGAGGTCGCAAAGACCCAGGATGACGAGGTCGGCGACGGGACCACCACCGCAGTCGTCATTGGCGGGGAACTCTTAAAGAAGGCCGAGGCACTCCTCGAACAGGATGTCCACCCGACCATTATCGCCGCAGGATACCGGCAGGCCGCAGAGAAGGCCCAGGAATTCTTAAAGGACATAGCGTTCGACGTCAAGGCAACCGATAAGGCGATGCTCAAGAAGATCGCCGAGACCGCGATGACCGGCAAGAGCGCAGAGGCCTCGAAGGACAAGCTCTGCGACCTCGTCGTAAAGGCAGTCACCATGGTCGCCGATGAAGACGGCACCGTTGACACCGACAACATCAAGGTCGAGAAGAAGACCGGTGGCAGCATCGATGACTCCGAGATCGTTGAGGGTGTACTCATCGACAAGGAGCGCGTTCACCCCGCGATGCCAAAGAAGGTAACAAACGCGAAGCTGCTTCTCTTAAACGCAGCTGTCGAGTTCAAGAAGACCGAAGTCGACGCCGAGATCAACATCACCCACCCTGAACAGTTACAGGCATTCCTCGATGAAGAGGAGCGCATGGTCAAGGGCATTGTCGACAAGATTGTCAAAAGTGGCGCAAATGTCCTCTTCTGCCAGAAGGGTATCGACGACATCGCACAGCACTACCTTGCAAAGGCCGGCATCTTCGCCGTCCGCCGTGTCAAGAAGAGCGACATGGAGAAGCTTGCCCGGGCAACCGGCGGCAGCCTCGTCTCCTCAATTGACGCGATCAGCAAGGAAGAGCTCGGGCATGCCGGACTCGTAGAAGAGCGCAAGGTCTCCGGAGAAGAGATGACCTTTGTCGAGCAGTGCAAGAACCCGAAGGCGGTTTCGATCATCGTCCGCGGCGGCACCGAGCACGTCGTTGACGAACTTGAGCGTGCGATCAACGATGCACTCCGCGTTGTTGCAGTCGTTGTCGAGGACAAGAAGGTCGTCGCCGGCGGCGGCGCACCCGAGACCGAGCTCTCGCTCCGGCTCCGCGAGTACGCGGCAAGCGTCGGCGGCAGGGCACAGCTCGCCATCGAGGCATTTGCATCTGCGCTTGAGATCATCCCGCGCACCCTTGCAGAGAACGCAGGACTCGACCCCATCGATATGCTCGTCGAGATCCGTGCAGCGCACGAGAAGGGTAAGAAGACCTACGGTCTTGATGTCTACGCAGGCAAGGCAACCGACATGAAGGCAGCCGGCGTTGTCGAGCCGCTGCGTGTCAAGACCCAGGCAATCTCCTCTGCCGCAGAAGCAGCCATCATGATCCTGCGCATTGACGATGTCATTGCATCCCAGAAGAGTGCAGCACCCGAAGGCGGCATGCCCCCGGGCGGAATGGGCGGCATGGGTGGAATGGGCGGTATGCCCGGCATGGGCGACTACTAAGTCACCCCTTTTTAATTCCCCGACATTTTTTCCTTTTTGAGTTTTTTCGCATTTTCGAAGAGTCGTGTGAAATCCAGTGTACGAATTTTCTGGTACGCGGTTCAGCGGTTATTTCTGACCTTTACGTTACGCACCGCGAGGAGTGTTGGTACCCTCGTTACCGCTGTTGCCGGAATCCGGCATGGGTGTTTAGCCACACGGATTTACACGAAAAAAACGGGCAGGCCCATCCGTGTCAGGAGACTATTTGGAAAAGATCAGTACGGGGCTTTACGTGCGACATGCTCACAAAAACTTTGTGTGTGGCGGATACGTCCCGAAAAAAAAAAGAAAATACGCAGATATTAATTAGCAGCCGGTGAGGGTGCAACCTGCCTTGACGATGATCGTTCCCGTGATGGTCGCGTTATCTGCAAAGGCATAGGTATACGTACCTGTGTTTTCACCGAAGTTAAACTGGAACGATGCGGTTGGGATTATGTCCCCAGAGTTGAACATGCCGGTGTTATTCCCGATCATCTTGATCGAGTGGGTGACGTTGTCGTCATTTACCCAGCTGATGCCAGTACCCGGGAGCACGACATCGGTCTGAGGGGTAAAGCCGGTGCTGGTGATATGGATCTTTGTAACTCCTGAAGCGGCAGTGACCGTTGGTGTGACATTTACAGGGGCGGCAGTTGCCGCGGTGGTTACTGATGCCTGTGTCGTTTCAGTTGGAATAATGGTTTCCGTTGTGACCGGTATTGTTATCATCGCAGTGGTAGTGAATACGGGTGCAGCTGCGTTGATGGCGGCTGCAGTGGTGGCCGGAGGAGCCGTTGTTTCCGCAGTGGTCTGTGCGGGCGATGATGTAGTCTGTGCGGGCGAAGATGCGGTCTGTGTGCAGCCGGTGATCGCCACCAGTGCAACGAGAAGGATAATAAATCCCATGAGTAACTTCATATGGTGTACACATGAAATGTCTATAATTAAATAAATTTACCTTTTTTACGGCAGAATCTTGTGCAGATCCGAAAATCACCTTCAATGTATGGTGCATGGAATGTCCCCGCTGCATGTATCCGGGATCTGACCACCTGGTGACCAGCCAGCCGGGCTTTCTCCTGCGACAGGTTAATGATACCCGGGATGCACCATCCTTCATGAGCAACCGGTTCATCAGCACGAACTACCGCACCGACTGTTACCACTGCCGGCAGGTGGCAGACCAGCACATCCAGGCGATGCCCAACCGGGCCGATGTCACCTGCGAAGCCTGCGGGGCGACCCGGGTCTTTGTGCCCCGTATTGAAGACGTGGATGAGGCCGGGAAGTTTGCCGGCCCCGGATCCTGGCCGGTCTGGTCTCTTGATGTTGCGGCAGCATGCCGGAACTGCGGGGTTTTTGGCCTTCATGATATTACGGTCAGCTGTCGCTCCATCACGGTGCAGTGCCGGAACTGCCGGTTCACGCATCTCTACCGGTTCGATCTTGAATATATGGCAGGCGATCCGGTAGAAGGCAGGCCCGCGGGTGTTGTCACGGGTCATTCAGGTACCTGCCCGTAACCCCCTCTCTTTTAAAAAAGGTCGCGGGAATTTACGCATCGCTGTATGTGCTGAGCGCCGGGTACGTGTCGGCATAACACTCAAGCGTATTCCTGAGCCGGTCTTTGAGTTTTTGGTTTTTTGCCAGCAGAAAAAATACGATCTCGTTATCGGTAATGATGACAGGGCCTGAACCGGTACGTTCCTCCAGCTGCATGCACAATCGCCTGACATACTCCTCGTGGTTTACCCGGGGAAAATGCTGGTAGATCATCAGGACCGAACCCATATCCATGCGGTCGCGGATCTTTTTTATATCCAAAAGGAGCACGTGTTTCTGGTCGGCCTTGTTATCCGAGATGCCGGTATCCGGGTCTAAAAATATCAGGGAGTTTTTGGGGAATGCATCAAAGATGGACCGGAAGTAGGCGTCGTGGTTCCTGCTGGTGAATTTCTGCCTGCCGGAAATATCGATCCGGATCTTTTCCTTGGTAAAGTAGGTCCCGATTCCATCGAGATACTCAACGTCATTCGTGACCTCCTGAAGCCGCTGTAAATGGTCTTTAAGTTCCCGGTTCTGGCTGCCGGCTTTTCCGGAGCGGTATGCAGTGTCCAGATCTTTGTACCCTGCGCTTTTCCGGTTCCCTGTATCATTCGTTTCAGTCAGCATCGGGACGAAGGTAAACCCTTCCAGTTCGGGCAGTGACTTCATGATATGGCGTACCAGATCGAACTTGAAGAGATCCCGTGTGTCCCCGAAATACCTGTGGTTCATGTACTCTCATTCCTGACAGGGGATATTCGGTCAGGGGATGAAAAAAGTTTCGGATTGCATCAGGGTAAAAATCGTAACACGGCTTAACAACCGGAAAAATTCAAGGGGTGTCTCTTTGTTTTTTGCACAGGGTGGCAGGTTGCTTAAAAAAAGTAAATACCGCCTTGCGGGATTACTTCTCTTCCCGCACCATTGTAATGGCTTTTTTCGGGCACTCGTTTGCGCAGATCCCGCAACCCTTGCAGAACCTGAGGTCGACCATGAGCTCCTCATCGATCACCCCGTCCGGGCAGTACATCGAACAGAGCCCGCATCCGTTGCACTTCTCCTTGTCCACCACGGGCTTGAACACCCGCCATGACCCGGTCTGGCCAGCTGCTCCTTCGGTCGGTGTGCTTATCGCAAGCCGGTCATGTTTTTTCGCGCTGCTCATATTTTCATCTCCTGGTATGCGGCCTCGGCAGCCTTGACGTTGCGCTCATCGGTAAACATTCCCCGGATCGCTGTCTTTGCCGAATCCACCGAGACAATCCCGACTTTAGCAAGCGCCCCGAGGACAGGTGTATTCAGGATAGGGCTTCCTGCGACCACGAGATTTTCTTTGAGTGCGATCCCGGTCAGGTCGACGTTGAATGATGTAAAGCCGGCAAATTTCTGCGGGTGGGCGCTGTTGATGAGCACCCGTCCGCCTTTCTTGAGCCCGTGGAGGACATCGACGGTTTCCATCACGCTCGTGTCGAGCACGACGACAAGATCCGGGTCCCGGATCTGGCTGTAGACCTTGATCGGGTGGTCGTCGATCCTGACAAACGAGACGATCGGCGCCCCCCGGCGCTCGGCACCGTAGAACGGGCACGCGGTCGCGTACTTCCCGTCATGGAGTGCCGCGGTGGCAAGGAGCCGGGCCGCAGTCACGCCGCCCTGCCCGCCCCGGGAATGGATCCGGATCTCAAACATGGTTTGTCACCCCGAACCAGAACTCGTGGCCGATACGACGCGTCCGGACAAATTTCGCGATGTCATCGTAGGTCACTTCTTGGCCCCCAAGTCCGGCAATCACGCTATAGACATCGATATGGCACTTTGCCATGATCTCATGGGCGAGGATGCCGCCGTACCCGAACGAATAATCACGGTCTATCACGACGACCTCTTTTCCCGCAAGGTCGAGATTCGGGAAGGGCCGGAACCAGCGCAGGCGCATCGAGCCGGCCTTTATGCCCTCTTTTCGCAGGATATCGATGG
>JBEKTA010000072.1:0-7409 GCA_049516515.1 Methanoregula sp.
CTTATTTCGAACCGGCTGCACCGATCACGATCTTTAACGCGGCAGTAATCTCGGGAAGCATCTCCGCCGGGAACCCCATCACCATCTCGTCATCGGTAATGCCGGAAAATCTCCGTGAACCGTCACAGCCCAGCGAGAAGTTCGGCCGCCCGGTAAGATAGACCTGCGTTGTCGCATCCGAACAGACCGACTGGATGCCGGAGAACTCTGCATAAATTCTCCCGCCGAGCCGGAAGAGTGAACTCTGGGCGAGCTTGAGCATATTGCGGGGTGTGGTGACGATCAGGATGACCTGCGGGGTGAACGGTGTCTTCTCCAGCGGGGCATAGAGCGTCGCATACGTCTCGCCCGGGCTGAGATGGGTGACCTTCTCGATGGTCCGCTTGCAGGCAGCCGCACTGTCAAATTTGCCCAGCTTAAAGTAAAATTCGCCGTTCTTTAAGGTCGGCGTGATCTCCCGGAGACCCAGTGCCCATGCGCCGCCGTTGCACTCATGTTTGTCTGCGGGAGCGTAGAAGATCTTCCCCTCGCTCCGGGCCAGGTTCACCATCGAACAGTGCCGGATAGTCTTGTCGAGTTCCTCCATCCCGGCCGGGATATCCTCTTTTGATGGTGCGAATCTGATGGCGACCGGCGATCCTTTCAGACCTAGGATTGATTTGAGGGCTTCTGCCGCCTCCGCATAATTCACGGGTATTTTCATCGGTTCGTTGCTCATAAAAATTTCCTCGTACTCCTTGTTGTGGGGTAATTACCCATACGAGCAAAAACATAAAAAGATGACGGAACTCTCAGAAACGGGCAGGAGTAAACCTGTGGCGTCTCACCGGGGGCACTTCGGGTATGGCATTCCGCTGCTTTCCGGCAGCCGGAGGTCATCCTGTCACGGGCAGTGGCAGAGGCCGTCGTCAGGAGTGGCGGTCCGGGTAACCGTCACCGATACCACAGGCTCCATGGGGCAGTGGCAGATAATTTTCGGAGGGGGTATCGCGTGGACCGTGCTTTCGTTACCGGCGTCAAGGGTTACGATGGGCATGACGGTTGGCGTGCCCGGTGGCGGCACAACTTTTGGCCCGGGAGCGCTCATGCAGGCGCTCGCCAGCAGGGCGATCAGGACAAGGACAGCGAACAGCGATGCTGCCACCAGCGGTGTTTTATCCATGGGCATATGCATGAGCTTGCACGAAACGGGCAATAATGATTGCTTTAATTACGAGAATATTCGCAGTTATCGCGGTGTGCAAGGGAAGTGCCCGGTTTCCTGTCCGGGAGAAATGGCAGTTCTTCGTCCGGATTATTTACTGGCCCGTGCGTCACAGGCTGCATTGCGGGCCCACCGGTGAGACCCCGAAGACGTCCGGGGTGCGAGGAAGCCCTCGATCCCGGGTCCGTAGGCAACGCAACGGACAGGAATTCAATTAAAAAAAGGATGTCAGTCAGTCTGTGCACGCTCAAGGTAGAACACATCAGTTGCGTAGTTGTGGATGGTGCCATTTGTTGTGGCACTGTCGACGTCGGCCTGTTCGAAACTGCTGACAAGGTGCTGCGGAAGAGTCCCGTATTGCGGGATGAGGGTGTAATCCCGTACAATGCTCGGAGCGCCCGAGGTCCCCGCGAAACTTACCTTGACGAGGTAATGCGTGTCACTCAGTTTCGTCCAGGTGCCCGAGCCATTAATCGGAGCGACCGGGATCGCCAGGTTCCCGGATGTCGAGACGATATTCCCCTGGTTATAGAGAACATCACCGGTTGGATAAAACTGGAATTCATACCCGGTGACGCCATCGGCGTACTGCCGGATCCACCGGTGGAGGATCGGGTCGGACGCTACCGTGGTCGCGGTCGTTGCGACAACCGTTGTCGGGGCTGCTGTCACCGGATGATCCGAGCAGGCCATTTTCTGGGGGTCCCAGTAACAATGCGTGGCAGTCGGGGTGACGGTCACCGTGACATAGATGACCTGGGGGGTTGGTGTGGCTGATGTATCCGAAGATCCCGAATCGGTGCACCCGGCCGCGAGGATCGTCGCGACACAGACGATCAGGAGCGCGAAAATGATATATTTTTTCATATATCCCTGATTCTATTGAGACACGATAATTATTGCTGTTTGATCGCCGGGATATCGCATTCCGGGGACCCGTCTCTCCCGATAAGCCCTCCATGCACCCACCACGGGGGCTGGATCTCCGGGATGCGTGACAGGCGTCACTCCCGGACACGTGTACTGTCCCTGTGTTTCCCTCTAACCCAGGAGTTCGACAAATACACCCCGGCATTCAAACCACGAACCCCGACAATTTTTCCATTATATAATCTGTCACCGCGAACATCGTTTTGCATAAAACTGCCAGAAAGGAGTGAATAAAAAACATGACCGGAATGGGAGAGATTGTACAGCAGATTAAAACCGTCCTTGACGATGACGAGTGTCCCGCAACCCTGGACGAACTTCTCGTGATGCGACGGATCCTCGCAGAGATTACCGCATATTGCACGGACAACAAAGGCACCTGCCCGCAGCTGCCCGGTACAGCCGCAGCCGTGAAGCACCGGTTTTTTCCGGAAGGGGTCTTTGACTGCCTGCGGGACTATGAGAAACGCCGTCATGCACCCGGCATGTTCCGGCAGGCTGCCGGCATGTCCTGCACGACCATGTGATGGCGGAAGCGTGCGGTGATGGCGGGGTGGCGGGAGGGACGTTGCCCCACGGACTTTTTATGAATGACCCCCCACGAATTCTCCCGGGACCCGGGTAACTCCTTTATAGTTGGGAGATTATCCGGAACCGGCATTTCATGACGCTCGCCGGTTTTGCACATGAGCACCCGTACCGCAGTTCGGCCGGGTTCCTTCTCGTCGTCGTAGTCGTGGTCCTGGCCGTGGGCATGGCGAACGAACGGTTCCTCATGGGGAGCCTCGTGCAGGTCGCCGTCGTGGATCTTACTCTTGCCATTATCGGGATATTCCTGCTGGCACGCCTTGGCTGGTGGGGAAAAGCAGGGTACACGACGGGCATCCGGCTCTCACATGTCCCCCTTTTTATCCTCCCCGTTGCAATCGGCCTCGTATCAGTGGGTCAGGGCATCCGGGTGACCGCACCCCTTGTCATCCTTGCATTCGCTGGCCTGACACTCCTCGTCGGCTTTGCGGAAGAAACTTTTTTCCGCGGCCTGATACTGACTGCTCTTCTCCCGGCAGGTACGATACGTGCGGTCGTACTTAGTTCCTTTTTTTTTGCGGCACCACACCTTCTCAATGTCATCGGCGGAACATGGGACCCGGCATTTACCATCGTTGACAGTATCGCGGCATTCGGCCTCGGCATCACCTTTGCCGCGATCCGGTTACGGACGGGGAGCATCTGGCCCCTTGTCGGCATTCACGCCCTCTTTGATTTTACGTCGCTCATTGCCCTCGGGGGTGTCGAGGTATCGGCGCAGTCACCCTGGGTCCTGCTCGGATCGGTTGTTATCGGCATCGTCTTTGTACTCTATGGCCTGTTCCTGCTCCGGAAGGAAGGAAACACCGCGACACCGGCTGCGAATACCTGAGGTACTCCACCTGCAAAACGGTCCTGTTGCGTCTTGTGGCCGGTTTAAACATTTTAATAGGATGACCAGTGGTCACCGGTATTAAACGTACCAGCACCTCCAGATATGAAACTGTTTTTAAAAGAGACAAAAAAATTATCCGGGTGTCCCGAATAATGGATAAAGAGTTCCTTGCACCTGTGGAACGCACCCATAATGTTTTCTGACACGTGTACGAACTATTGTGGGACGAAGGGATTCCCGTGATGGAAAACTGCAAAAAAATCCCGTACAGGAACAACGATATCGCCGGACAAAATGAGAATGAACCAGGCACCAAGTGGTGAACGCCGTGGAACTCTTTGACAATCCAAAACACAGGACCTGTCTTATCATTGCACTCCTCGTCATCTCATCCGTATTTATGTTCTGGATCCGGATTATCCCGTTGCAGAACCTCGGGAGTGGCGATGTATTCAGCCTCGTGCAGCCCGATGATCCTATCTATGCTCTCCGCCAGATCGATCTGACACTGGCAAATTTCCCCAGCTACGCATGGTTTGATCCGATAACCCAGTACCCTGTGGGTTCAACGGTGTACTGGGGGCCGCTCCTGACATATCTCTGTTCCATCACGGCAATCCTGGTCCATGCAACAACGCCATCCGGAATTATAACCGTGGCCCTTTTTATTCCCGTCTTAGAAGCGGTCGCGATGGTTTCGGTTATGTACTGGCTCGGCAAAACGGTCGCCGACTGGAAGACCGGCCTGTTTGCTGCATTCATGATAGCCACGATATCAGGACAGTTCTTCTTCCGTTCCATGTACGGATCGCTGTACCATCACATCGGGGAAACCCTGTTCAGTACGCTCTTCTGCCTCCTCTATCTCTATACCTTACTCAGGGCAAAGAAGACCAAAATCGTGCTTTCGGATCTTTCGACATACAGGGGAATTCTCTTTTTTGCCGTCTTTTCAGGCATCACATTCTTTGCAGGTGTGCTCAACATTGAGACCATCATCGTCTTTGCCCTCATTGCTGCGGTCTTCACCTTTGTTCAGGCCGTGGTCAATCACCACCGGTCCGTCCCGAACCTGTATCTCGCCCTTGTCAACACGGTTGTTTTTGGCGTCGTCATCGTGGGATTGCTCCTGTTTGGCTTCAAGGCTCAGGGGCTGGGTCTCTCCGTTTATAGCGCAGGGCCGGTCATTTCGTACGGCCTTCTCATTGCAGCCACTCTCTTTCTCTGGCTCTGGTCAGACTACCTCAAAGACAGGAAAAAATATTATTACATCGTGTCGCTCGCGGCTGTCGCTGTCCTGTTTTCAGCGGCACTCGCACTCCTGTTTCCCGCATTGTTCTCGGATTTCACGAGCGGCCTTGCAGGGTTTTTCGGGCAGGCACCAATAATCTCCACCGTTGAAGAAGATATTCCATGGAGCCTCGCCCGGGCATGGTCGACATTCAACTACGGACTCATCCTTGCAACCGGTGGCATCCTGCTCCTGATCTGGCAGACCTATAAAAAGGAAGATCAGGGCGAGGTATTTGTCCTCATCTGGTCCGTCGTCATGCTGATCTGTACCGTGCAGCGGATCAAGTACGAGTATTATTTTGCCGTTAATGTTGCCCTTCTCTCTGCCATATGCCTGGGCAGCGCATGGGAACTTGGGGCAGGGCCGGTAATAAATGAGCTGCGATCCTGGTTTGGGATAAGTCATCCGGGCGAGAACCCGCACGAAGCAACAAACGGCCCGGTAAAACAGGAAAAACAAAAAAAAGGAGGGGGCAGGTCTGCAAAAGCAAAGAAGAAACCCCATGTGCAAAGCGACGTGCCATCGATGGTTATTTTCTTTGCCGTGGTCATACTTGCGGCACTCTTTATCATTACCTCAGTCCTGGCAAATTATGCCATGTCTTCAGGTGATACGGGTGCGATGAATCCAGACTGGCGGGAGGCGCTTGGATGGATGGCAAATAATACCCCGGACCCCGGGGTGAATTATTATACGATCTATAACCCGCAGACCTTCACGTACCCCGGCGGGTCATACGGGGTGATGTCCTGGTGGGACTACGGTCACCTGATCACGTATATCGCCCACCGGATACCAAATGCCAACCCGTTCCAGGCAGGTGTGACCGGCCCGGATGGAGCTGCCGCGTATTTCATGGCAACAAACGAATCAACTGCCAACACGATCCTTGATCACGACGGGACCCGGTACGTGGTTACCGATATCGAGATGGATACCGGAAAATTCTATGCGATGGCGACATGGTACAGCCTGACGAATTCAAGCGCAACTCCCGGGTCATACCAGCTGGTGCTGCTTATGCCGGCCCAGTCCGATCCCGGCGAATACCAGTCAGTACAGCTGAACGAGCCGCTGTATTACCTCACCATGATCTCACGACTCCATAACTTTGATGGCTCGATGGCCACTGCGGACTCTGCATATTATGTTGAATATTCGGACCCGTCGGTAACACAGACATCGCTTCCGGTAATGACCAATGCAAAGACCATGAATGCATCCGATGCGATAAGCGCTGCCGGACAGTACAACGGGCAGGCACAACCCGGGTATCATGCTGCTGCACTCAGCGTGCAACCCTCATCACCGGTCACCGATATCCCGGCGCTGCAGCACTACCGCCTCGTCCATGAATCGCCCACAACTGAGTTCAGCACCAATACGACGGATATAAAATACGTGAAGGTCTTCGAGTACGTCAAAGGTGCCCAGATCAAAGGATCCGGTATCATCGACGTTCCGCTGGTTACAAACACCGGCCGGAATTTCATGTACCGGCAGGAAAGCGTCAATGGGGAATTTGTCGTGCCATATTCAACGACCGGGAACACGACCGACGTAAAGGCTACCGGGCCCTACCGGATCGAAGGAACCAGTACAACATTTGACGTACCGGACTCAGCGGTCGAACAGGGCCTTACCATTACCTGATCTTTTTTTTGTTTTCCCTTTCCGGGTCCCTCATATGCTACGGTTTCCCGGACACGTATCCGGCACCCGGTCTTATAAAAACTCCCCGGCACATAACCCTTCTTACCCCGTCCTTGCCGGTATTGCGTGTATTATTTTTTAAATCTCGAACAGGGATCCGGATCCCGGCCCCGTATCTCCCCTGTAGTTCATGCCGGAATCCCGGTAAACTTTCTCTGCCGTAAATTTTTATGTCCTCTAGGACTTCTTTTAATTCCTATAAAGGAAACGACGAAAAATCTAAAATTTAAGTGATTTTTGCCCGTAAAACTGCCGAAAAAACTGGACCGGGATCCTGATCAGGACGAAGACAACTATGGCCTCATCAGAATTACCACTCGAAAAAAGATTAATTCCCGTTCTTCCGGAACAGGAAGATCACACCGCACAGGCACATTGCACCGATGACTGGTACTGCATCAAGCCCGGACTTGGGGGTATTGGTAGGCAGCGGTGGAGCAGTGAATGTGGAGGTGCCTGCGGCCGATGCATTAACAGGACTGCTCACGGTCGGCTGGATGGTAGGCAAGAGGGTTGGATTGGATATTACCTGCGTGGGAGCAGGACCGGTATACCCGGAGGACCCGCTGGAGGGGGGTTGTCCCCCGCCGACAGACTGGCCGTGATGCGTTGGAGAGGTTCCCGTTATCAATATAACGGTAGTTACCTGCTGGCCGTCAACCGTGGCACTGACCGTTGCCGTCCCGCCATGTGTCGGAGTAAACGTAGTCGCGGCTGCACCGTTTACCGTCGTCCCGGTCAACGGCAGGACGTGGCCGATACTACCCGGGGAAACTCCGAACGTAACCGGGATGCCATCCGGGACGTGCATGGTTGCCGGGTTGTCATAATTACCATTTGAGTCA
>JBEKTA010000073.1:0-7402 GCA_049516515.1 Methanoregula sp.
AAGAGAAGAGTGTATTTTCCGCGATGAAGGAATCGCTGGGACTCTTTAAGAAGACCTGGGGGGAGAGCGTTGTCGGAACGATCTCGATCACCCTTATCTTTGCTGCGATCGGTATCGTCGGACTGCTCCTGTTAATCGGCACGCTCTTTATCGGCAACACAACACTCTTTTTCGTTGCGCTTGCGCTCTTTATCGTGCTTGTTGCCATCCTCGCTATCCTTGCCTCTGCAATGCAGGGAATCTTCACGGTGGCACTGTACACCTATGCAAAGACCGGGTCGGCACCCGGCATCTTTGCCCCCGGTGTCGTTGAGGGTGCGTTCGCCCCCTCCCAGCAGCAACAGTTTGGCCCGGGCAATATCTGAACAAAACACCTTTTTTTCGTGATTTCAGGTAAAAAGTTACAAAGTGGTTACTGATGGCTATTGGTTGTGGCCGGCCTCTTTTGAGTCTTTTGCAGATAAGATATCCCGCAAAGGAGTGCATGGATTGGCAAACCCGATGAAAATAGCAACTATTTTCCCTTATTCTTTACAAATGCGGTCATAGTGAGCCCATCGCGTCCATGGCAAAAAATGACGGTCAGGGCCAAGATCCTGATTGGATTTTTATCGCTGTCAATGGTTGCGCTCGGTGTTGTCGGATATGCTGCATTCTCATCCATGAGTGACATGGATGTGTATGCCCTTACCAGCAGCGGACAGCTGGGCTACCATGTGGTTTCTGAAAGTTCGACTGCCCTCGAATCAAATGCCGAGGCATCCATTTTACGGCTTGCCACCGACCAGGCCGATATCAGCGACGTGGTTTTTGAGCAGGTCGAAAGCGAGATGGATACGCTTGTCAGGTACGCAGCGACAGTGCAGATTCTGCCCATGTGTTCCGCCGGGCCGGTCGTCTGTAATGCGAATAGACCTTTCCTTGTCCGGTCATTTTTTACTGAGTGAGAACGTGCTTTTCCAGTTGCCCGTCTGTGTAGACCATGACGGTGATCGGCGCTCCCTTTTGGTACTGCCGCATCCGGTTGTCGTAGATTTTCTGGACGTGCCGGAGCTGGTGCCGGGTAAACCAGTCATGCATGCATTCCAGAAACGCGATCTGATGGGCAAGGAAAGCATGCTCGTATTCCATGGTCTCGCGGGCAATGGCAAGGGATTCCTCCTCCGATATCTCCGCATCGTATTTGCCGTGCTGGTCGGGACCGGATATCTGGCGCCAGTCCACCTTTCCCCTCTCATCGGGTTCACGGTGGAGCATGTACGGGTAGATGCGGCAGATGGCAAACCTCCGGTCATAGATCCGGCACCTGCCGTTTTCAAGAAACCAGCACGATCCCTCCGAATCATCGTGTACCCTCAATGCATAGCCGGAGACATAGAAAGTACCATTCTGGTCACAGAATTCAGGAGCCGGAGCCGGTTCGAGTGCCGCGGGATCGATCACCCGTACTGCTGCTACATCCCGGTCGAGCAGGAAGACGTGGCCGTTGAATGCCCGGGTGCAGCACTTCGCGCAGGCAGTGCACCGGAATCCGATCTCCCTGATCACACCGGAGAGCCGGGTTATGGGGTACTCAAAAAGGGCATGCTCTTCCTGCGTGAGGGCTGCGATGCGGTAGGGAATGGGGATGAGGGAAACAATAACCACCGGTGCGTACGAATGGGTAGGATGGCGCAGGATATGGTTTTTGTGCCCTACCGTCGTTCTTCTGGTATTGCAGGCGGATCACCGGTAAGCGGGTGATCCTGCCCGGTGGAATATATCTGAAAAAGAAGAGGGATT
Source organism: Methanoregula sp. (assembly GCA_049516515.1). Classification (GTDB taxonomy): domain Archaea; phylum Halobacteriota; class Methanomicrobia; order Methanomicrobiales; family Methanospirillaceae; genus Methanoregula. The sequence goes on from JBEKTA010000073.1 coordinate 1,783, forward strand.
ACGGCAAAAAGCATTGCCGGAAAACGATACAAACTCAGGTTTATAAATTATTCCAGTACTCCTGAAAATTTTCCGTTAAAATTTTTTTTAAGTGGGGTTTATCAGATAATGATACGCAACGCGGCGATGTTCTTTTCCAGTTTCGCGAGGATCTTCTCCCCGGTCCGGTTCCGCGGGGCCGTGGTTTTCGGGCTGAAATTTTTACCCGTCCCGAATTTCACAAAAATCTCTCCCTCCGTACTGAGATAAATATTATTGAGGATCTGCTGATCACGCAGGTTGTCAAAATCCGAGATCCCTTTTTGGGACAGGATCTCACGTATTCGTTTTACTTTTCCGCGTTCATACGCGCTCAGGTTCCGTGAGCCTTTTGGTCGTCCTCGTGGCATATACAAAAAGTTTTGTCTTGATGTATATATAGGAATAGGGTCATATGAGGCGTAAAATCCACATCCTGCACAAAATTTTTCCGGATATCCGGAAACAAAAGCATCTTTCCACAGCAATTATACACGTAATTTCTTAAAATAATGAAAAAATGTGGGATTTAATCCGGAACAGCCACGTTAAAAAAAAATATGCGCGGGGGATTATTAATAACAAAAAAAATCCGGTGCGCCGCTATGATCCAACCATGATCGGGGTCTGTTTTTCCGGGGCCTTCTTCTGCACCGGCGGTTTTTGGGGCAGGGCGGGATGCGCGGGTTCTTTTGGTTTTTCCTCATGCCCGGTCAGGATATGGTTCTGGCGTGCAAGTGCCGCAAGGATCTGCCGGCTCACATCAAGGTTCTCCTTGGTGTGTGCCGCCATTTCGCTCATGATCTTTGTTTGCTCGGCGATCAATGTCTGAATCTCACGGGAAGCTGCCGTGCCGGTTTCTACCTGCGGCAGGGTCTGTGGCCGTTTCTTTGCAAACTCGCTTCGGCGTTTCCAGATCTTGCTGATACTGTCGAGACCTTTCTTTGTATCCGGGAAGACCTTGAGGTACTGCTCGTAAAATTCGTGGCTGTCCCTGCACTTGAGGACGAGGTCGATCTCCGCCTCCTCGACTACCTGGTATTTGCGGCCTTGAGGTTTCTGCATAACTACACCTTCCTAAGTCACCCCTGCGGGAAAAAAGAATTGTGGTTCTATCAATGCCGTGGCTCTCCTGAACAACGGCGACAGAAACCGGCATGGAGAAAAATGAACAGTTTCCTTTCTCTGGCGCATCAGTTTCCTTTATCCTGACACTGCCCGGGGATGGGTACGTACGCTACGTACCGTGGTTTCCGGGGGATTCGGCTCCGTTGTCCCATTCATTCGCGGCCCTCGTCGGGACGATCCATCAGGATCAGCCTGTGCCGGGTATCTCCCGGTTATTTTACGGTGCCGGCCGGCCCTGCTCATTTTCACCCTGCATGCCGTTGTGAATAAAAGGCCGGCCCCGCACTACACACTATGGCATTTGAAGAGGTGCTCGTTTATGTTGTTATCGCTCTTGTGATTGGGTTTGCACTCGGCTGGTTTTTTGTAAAAGCGCAGATCACTGCGATTGAGGCACGGTACCGGGCGGAACTTGAGCGATGGAAGGTCGAGGCTGCCGGGGAGATCCGGAAAGATTCGGTGAACCGGTCCCGCTCGACCCTGAAGGGAAAGATCGCCGAACAGATGGCACCCCTGCTCCCCGCGTTCGTGTATCTCCCAGCCGATGCCCGGTTTATTGGGTCGCCGGTCGATTACATCATCTTTGACGGCCTTTCAGTGGTTGCTGACGATAAGGGGTCCACCATCAGGATTGTGTTCATGGATGTGAAGCACGGCAGCGCCACGCTTACCCGGACACAGCGGGTAATAAAAAAGGCCGTGGAAGAACGAGCCGTCACGTGGCAGACCCTCCACCTTGCGGATGAGTGAGCCCAAAACCCGGCCGCCGGAAACCTTATAGCGAAAGGGGTTGATCCTGTGATATCATGGAAGATCTTACCCTTACCGTCAAGAAGCGTGCGTTCCCCAGCCTGGGACGTGCCCGCGTAAGTGTGGTCGTCCTTGAAAAACTCGGGGTCGACGAACGCGGAGACCTTGATGTAGGAACGACCGGAAAAGACCGCTGGATCACGGTGGCGGCGTACAGTGACTCGACGGTTGGCGAGGGCATTATCAGGCTCTCTGAAGATGATCTCGCTGCGCTGGGTGTTGATGATGGCACCGGTGTCATCGTGAAAAAAGCGCTGCCGCTTTCCGATCAGGTACGGGCCACTGCCCACGCGGCTGTCGGGCAGGTGGCAGGTGGGATCGAGGGCATCCGGGGCCGGATTGCCCAGACCTTTGAACCGGTAACCGCAAAAGCGCAGGTCGCGGTGCAGGACGCATACTTCAGGGTTTCAAAGGAACTCCCTACAAAAGACGATATCAGCAAAACGATCGATGTGGCAAAGAAGAAGATCGCCCCGAATTTTGCTCCTGACGATGCAGGAGCGCTCCTTACCCTGCTCTACGAGAACGGGGGAGCAATCCGTGCGATCAAAATCCCTGCTGGGAAAGAAACGACCGTTGCAGCGCTTGGCCTGCCGGAAGGTGTAGCAGCGATTGCATTCCGGCGCGAAGGAGCCGGGCTTGTTGTTCCTGTCAGTGACAGCACGATCAGGTCCGGCGACCAGCTCTTCCTGATTGGGGATGAGCACCTTCTCGCCCCTGCTATCCAGAAACTTGGTAAGTAAGGCTGCGCCGGGGCCTGTCTGTCAGGACCAGTCATCTATTTTTTAGCCTGTCCTGAATCATGGTGGTATTGTTTTTCGGGAAGTTCTACCTCTTCTTGGTGAATAACTGGAAATGCGAATGAACAATCAAACAAAAACCCCGACGATCCTGAACTAAATGATCTGATTACCAGGATCCCCTCTTACGTATCGTTGGTTTATCAGTCCGGCAATACGGGCTGAACGGCACCTGTCTGGAATGCAGAGTGTGTGTCGCCAAGAAATCTTGAAGCAAAAAAAGTTAGTTGTAGGACCGGAATGGGACGTACTGGTCGATAACCTTGACCTTGTCTCCCTGCGTGGTGTAAACCCAGACTTCGGCCCGGTCATTGTTACCGGTCGATCCCGCGAGGCTGACGGTTTCACCGACATAGAGTGGCTGTACCATCTTGTCGCTTTCCACCGTGCCATCGGAACGCGTAAGGGTAATATCGATTTCAGGGATTACATTCATACCCTTGCCGCCCCGGAAGGTGAGGATCACCTGCGGGTTAATCGACTCCCCGTTGCTCGCGACCTGGAGATTCACTGACTGTGCACTTGGAAGGGTTTCAGTGGGGCCCGGGGTGGCAGGTACAAAGGTTGTCGGTACTTCTGTAGCCGCAGCCGTGGTTACCGGTACTTCAGTGGTTGGTGCGGCCGTTGGGGCCGGGGTCGCCGGCTGGGTTGCAGATTGCGTGCATCCGGCAACGACGAGCAGGAGCACCAGAAGAGCGATACCGCCAAAGATAACTTTCATATTCATACAGGAGGTTTCATCCTGTGAGATATTGAGGATTGCGCGAGGCCGGTCTAGAAAAATTGTATGCCCGGTTCAGGCAGTCCCGGAATCATCAGTCCTGATAATAATTGCCGCTGAAATGATGGCGCAGGCAAGACAGAGTACTGCGCCCCACAGGAATGCGGTTCTGAACCCTGCGGCAAGAATCGTCGAGTCGAGGGACGCCATGAAGACCGCAAACGCGATAATGACAAGAAAAAGCCGCTGTTTGCGGGCCGGCAGTGCTGTGTGACCGCTCATGGTATGCGATCTTTCCGGGCTGATAAATAGGGTTTTTTATTTGGATCTTTGGGTGCTGCCCTTATTCACGCCGTCCCTGTGCCGGTTCTATACCGGTAGGTTGACCGCGGATCGTGCGCTCCTTCATGATCGTATAGACCTCGTCTGCACAGTCGCGCGGGACCTCGACAAAGGAGTAGGTGTCGAGAATCCGGATCGCCCCGATGGATTTGCCGGCGATTCCGGTCTCATTTGCGATGGCACCTACGATGTCCTTTGGTGCGACATTATGGTCGCGACCAAGGCCCAGGAAGAACCTTACCATGCCGGCCTCTGCCCCGGTATCGCCGAAATCTGTCGGTGTTGCGTGCTCCTTTTTAGTATCCGTGCCCGGCTCCATGCGCATTTTCAGGAGCGCGGCTGCGATCTCCAGTGTGGTGAGATCTCCTTCGCTTTCCCGTTCGACCATACGGGAGTACGGTTCGATGCCGCCCTGCCTGATCGACTCGCGCACTTCTTCGAGGATCATTTTTGTCTTTGATTCGACCACATCGATTGCAGTCGGGAGGGGAATTTTCGGGATCTGGACTTTTATGTATTTCTGGATCTCGCGGAGCTTGGTGAGGTCCCGTGGCGTAACAAGAGTGATCGCCCTGCCGCTTTTCCCTGCCCGTCCCGTCCGCCCGATCCGGTGGACATAGTACTCGACGTCCTGCGGGACATCATAGTTGATCACAAGGTCCACGTCATCTACATCGATCCCGCGTGCCGCTACATCCGTTGCGATCAGGATGTCAATGGAGCCTTTACGGAATCCGCCCATGACCCGATCACGCTGGGACTGCTTCATATCGCCGTGGAGTTCTTCCGCACGGTAGCCCCGTGCCCGGACACGACCGGCGAGATCTTCCGCGCCTCTCTTCGTATTGCAGAAGATGATCGCAAGATGCGGGTCGACGACGTCGATCACCCGGCAGAGGGACTCGAGCTTGTCACGGTCCCTGACCTCGACATAGGACTGTTCTGTGGCGGGGACGGTGAGTTCCTGGTACTGGACCCGGACAAATTCGGGTTTGTTCTGGAACCGTTTTGAGATTTCTATGATGGGTTGGGGCATCGTCGCGGAGAAAAGGAGTGTCTGCCTGTTCTGCGGGATGCGTTTTAAGATGCGCTCGATATCGTCCCGAAAACCCATGTCGAGCATCTGGTCGGCCTCATCGAGCACCACCATCGAGACATTGTCAAGCAGGAGGGTGCGGCGCTTGAGGTGGTCCATCACCCGGCCGGGGGTGCCGATCACGATGTGGACACCGTGGGCAAGTGCCTTGAGCTGGCGTTCAATTGGCTGGCCACCGTAAACCGGGAGGACAGAAATTCTTGAGAGGTTGGCGAGGAGATGGGAGAATTCCTCGGCAATCTGGATGGCGAGTTCCCGGGTGGGGCACAGGACGATGGCCTGTACGACCCGTTGCGACGCATCAATTTTTTCAATAACGGGGATGCCAAATGCGGATGTTTTACCGGTGCCGGTTTGTGCCTGTGCGGTCACGTCCCGGCCGGACTGGATGAGGGGGATGGCAAGTGCCTGGATGGGGGTGGGCTCTTCAAAGCCCATATTTTCTATGGCTTTCGTGATCTCTTTTGAGAGTGAGAGATCCGAAAACTGCAACCTTGAGTTCATATCGCACGACTATTTGGCGCGTGGGCTCATAAGATGATACCCCAGTTATCCCGGATCCGGCCGTTCACAGGATGTCTTTCCGGTACTGTTCGTTTATCTCTCCCGGACGTCCGCGCGTACCCATGGTATCCCCGCGTCTACTGACAGTATTATGGCAAGAGCGATACTAACGGGGATTATTCACAAGGGAAAATTATGAAA
>JBEKTA010000074.1:0-7280 GCA_049516515.1 Methanoregula sp.
TCGATCTCCACGTTGAAGTGACCGGCGTTTGCAAGGATCGCGCCGACTTTGAGTTTCCCGAACTGGTTCTTCCCGATCACGCTCGTGTTGCCGGTGGTCGTGACAAAGATGTCGCCGATCTCTGCTGCCTGGTCCATGGTCATGACATGGTACCCATCCATGTGCGCCTCAAGTGCCCGCCGTGGATCGATCTCGGTGACCACGACTTTTGCACCGAGGCCATGGGCCTTTTTAGCAAGACCCCGGCCGCAGAACCCGTACCCGGCAACAACGAAATACTTGCCGGCGATGAGCGTATTTGTTGTGATCATGATCGAGGAGAGCACGCTCTCCCCGGTCCCGTGCACATTGTCGAAGAACCGCTTCATCGGCGTGTCGTTGACTGCAACAACGGGGAACTCGAGTTTTTTCTCGGCCGCCATCGCACGGAGCCGGTGGATGCCGGTTGTGGTCTCTTCGCAACCGCCGATCACGTTCTTTAAGAGTTCGCGCCGTTTGGTGTGCAGGTAGTGGATGAGGTCCATGCCGTCATCGATGGTAATGGAAGGCGCCGCATCGAGCACCTGCTCGATTGCCGCGTAATACTCTTCAACCGTGCACCCACGCTTTGCGTAACAGTGCACGTTCTTAACATCATTTAAGGCCACTGCCACATCGTCCTGCGTGGAGAGCGGGTTGCAGCCGGTGATGTAGACCCTGGCGCCACCAGCAGCAAGCGTCTGGACGAGGTTTGCGGTCTTGGCCTCGACATGGAGGGCCATGCCAATCGTCATGCCCTTGAATGGCTTGTCCTTCTCGAACTGTTTTTTAATCGAGGCAAGCACCGGCATGTACTGTGCCGCCCAGTCAATTTTCAGTTTCCCGGTACTCATCAAAAACTCCTTTTTTTTGCACCTGCCCGTGGCAGGCGTCAGTTTACTACGTACCCATTCATTAGGGCGACCAAGGCACATAAACTTCGCCGCGTGTGGGTTGCAGGAGTCAGTCAGATAGGTAAATAGCCTTTGCAGGAGAAAACAGGAATGAAATGGTGCTCACGCGACGGATCATCCCCTGCCTTGACTTAAAGGATGGCAGAGTCGTAAAAGGGACAAATTTCCTCGGTCTCAGAGATGCCGGGGACCCGGTGGAACTGGCGCAGAGGTACAACGAGCAGGGTGCTGATGAGGTGGTGTTCCTCGACATTACCGCCTCAAAGGAGCAGCGCGGCATTATCATCGAACTCATCAAACGAGCGGCCGATCAGCTCTTCCTGCCACTCACGGTCGGCGGCGGCCTGCGGTCGCTCGACGACATCCAGCAGATCCTCCGGGCCGGCGCCGACAAGGTGAGCCTCAATACGAGCGCCGTGCATGACCCGTCCCTGATCACGAAAGGCGCGGAGTCCTTCGGGACGCAGTGCATCGTGGTCGCGATGGATGTCCGCCGGAACTTCACGGAGAATGCCACAGCGATCCCGGTCACCCTTGCCGATGGCCGGACATGCTGGTACGAGGTCGTGATCTACGGCGGGAGCAAACCGACCGGCATCGATGCGGTGCGCTGGGCAAAAGAGGCAGAAGAACGCGGCGCAGGGGAGATTCTCTTAACGAGCATGGAAACCGACGGGACGAAAAACGGATTTGACCTCGCGATCACCCGGGCGATCTCGGAATCGGCAAATATCCCGGTGATCGCAAGCGGGGGCGTCGGGACGCTCGAACATTTCTATGACGGGTTTACCAAAGGAAAAGCAGACGCCTGCCTTGCGGCAAGCGTCTTTCATTACGGCGAGTTCACCGTTCACGAAGTAAAAGAGTATCTTAATGGGAGGGGTATCCCGGTACGGCTCTGAGATCGATCTCGAACGCCGCGACCGGGTGTTCCAGCTCGAATGCAGCAAGCACAGCGGGATGGATCTCGCCGAACACGCCGACCTTTTTTCCCGAGACGATGATATCGGCTCTCCTGCCGTCGATAAACGCATCGTCTTTTGATTTTTCCACCGTGTAACTGATGCCAAGCTCCCGGAGCACCGCATCCGCATGGGCGTAAGCCTCCGAGAAATCCGCTGCCGGGTGGGTGCTTGCCGCTGCAAGCTGCTGCATGGTCAGGAGATCGGCCACAACATCACCGGTCGCAAAGATCCGCTGCGGCAGCTCGCGGTGCCGGTTGACCTGGAGCATCTCCAGGAGGAGCGGCAGGATGTCAGTCCTGACCACTGTGTACTCCTCACTGATCGGGTGCATGAGGTGCAGCACGTGCGGCAAGCGGGGGCGTCGGAGGTAATCGGAAAGCACCCGTTCGTTTGTCAGCGTGAAGGGCATCATCTCCAGGTACCCGAGCCCCGAGAGGATCGTGCGTGCCTGGCCGGCGACCGTGTTGGCCGCGTGCTCTTTTCCGATGGAGAACGTCGGGGGGATCTGGACGTCGAAGTTTTCGTATCCGTAGGCGATTGCGACATCCTCGAAGAGATCCCAGTCGTGCATGATATCGGCCCGGAAGCAGGGAACCTGTACCCGCACCCGGTCCGCCCCGACCGGCTGGGCGCCAAACCGCATCTTTTCCAAGAGGGCCGCCATCTGCCGGGCGGTCAGTTCGAGGCCGACAAGCTCGCAGCACTCGCGGACACTCACCGTGCGTTCCGTGGGAGCGAGGCTGGGGGTGGCGACGCCGTTTATTAGAACGCTCTCGATGGTCGCGCCGGCTTCTGCCATCGCGGTGCAGAGGATGTTTGCCGCGACATTGACCGCACGCTGGTCGGTGCCGGTCACATCGAGGAGGATGTTCTTTGTCTTTGTCGTCACCCGGGTCCACTCACCGTTGATGATCGGCGGGAACGAGCAGACATGGCCCTCGTCATCGGTGATCAGGGGGAAGAGCGGAAAATCCTTCACGATCTTCGCATAGTCCTTTCCCTTCGGGTGCTCGGCAAGGATACCGTCGAGCGTGAGTTCTTTTGTGAAATCAAGCGGGACAAACTTCCTGCTCCTCGGCGACGCCGTGTAGTGGAACGGCGGCGTTACCGTATCAAGGTCGTGGATGCCGATGGCGACCTTGCTCCGTCCCCTTCCGACAGCCCAGTGCAGCGCCTCCTGCAAGGCCATGACCGAGAGGATCGATTCGTCATCGAAGGAAACGTTTCTGATGATCGCAGAGCCAAGGCAGGGCCGGATGTCAGCCAGCTTCGGGTCGATGGTGAACTTTATTCCTGAGGGTTTTACCGAATATTTCGGGAGGCCGGTCTCAATTCCGAGAAATCCCCGCATCGCCCGCGCCGCGCCTTCGACTGAAAAAAGATCGGGGCGGTTGGGGAAGAACTCGACGTCCACGTGGTCCTCCTCGATGCGCTCGATTTCGGAGCCAATCATCGGAATGCGCTTTAGGATCGTCTCTTTGTCGGTTCCGGTGAGCCGTTCGAGGTACTTGTAGGAAAGACTGATAATCGCCATGTTACGCCCCTCGCCCGACTTTTGCCGGGGCATGGACCGGGCTGTTTCTTATCCATTCGAGATCGCTCTGGTATAACTGGCGGAGATCCTTTAAACCCAGCCGGAACATCGCGACCCGGCTCACTCCGAGACCCCACGCGAGCACAGGATACGTTACACCCCATGGTGCGGTGACTTCCTGTCGGAAAATACCGGCCCCCCCCATCTCAACCCAGCCAAGGCCGTCGACATAGATCTCGGGCTCGACAGAAGGTTCCGTGTATGGGAAAAAGCCGGGACGGAACCGCACATCCTCAAAGCCCATCCGCTGGTAGAACTCTTTTAAGAACCCGAGCAGGTGGCGGAACGTGACGCCCTTGTCCATCACGATCCCTTCGAGCTGCTCGAACTCGGGCGTGTGCGTGGGATCGATTGCCTCCCGGCGGTACACCCTGCCGATGCAGAATGCCTTGACCGGTGGCTCCGGGTGGTTGACGAGATACTGGATGGAAAGACTGGTCGTGTGGGTCCGGAGCACGCACTGCTTGGCCTTCTCCGGGTTCCACTTCCCGCCCCAGCCGGTGGAAGAGGTTTCCCCGCCGTGCTCGTGCATATCGCGGAGGAGTTCCCACCCTTTCGGCAGCGGCGATTCCTCCTTGAGATAGAAGGTGTCCTGCATCTCCCGGGCCGGGTGATCCTGCGGCTGGAAGAGGGCATCGAAATTCCAGAACGCGCTCTGAACGATCTCACCATGCATCTCAGTAAATCCCATCTCTAACAGGATCTGGCGCATCTCGTCAATGAGCCGCTGGTAAGGGTGGGTTTTTCCCGGGTAGACTGTTTTGGGGAGCTTGTGGATGTCATACTTCCGCAGGCTCGCGGTCTTCCACGAGCCGGAGAGGATCTGGTCCCGGGTGAGGGTGCCGATCTCTTCTATGAGGCGAAGATCCTGCGCTGCGAGAGCTGCACCGGAAGGAGTGAGTGCAACCGTGTAACGGACAGATTCGGTTTCAGTGAGCAGTTTGCGCTTGATAAGTTCCTTTGCCCGGGCACCGGCTGCACCGGGGTCTGCAAGTGCAGATTCATCGGTGGCGGTGGAGGCACCCGGCGCTTTTGTAACGGTGCCCTCACCAACGGTGATCAGCCCTTTCTTCCTGAGCTGGCCAAAACCGATCTTGAAGGCCGGACATTTCTGGAGTTCTGCAAGCGGGACACCTGCATCTCCGATTGCCCGGAGGAGCTGCGTTTCAGGGAGACCCGCAGCCCGGTATGCGGTTCCTTCCTCAGTGTAGGCATACGATTTATCGACAATGCGTTCGAGATGCACGAACCCGTTGTCCATCGCAAGGTGCGCCCACTGGACAACCGCCTCTGGCGTCGCTTCCATCGCTGCCGCAAGCTGTGGAACGGCAACCGATTTTGTATCCTTTCCTTTCAGCGCGGCAAGCAGCCTCTTCTCGTTTAACGTCAGTTCCGCCATGTCCCTGTTCACACCTCGATTGTCTCTGCCGCCACGTCCATCTTCTCCTTAAAGTCCTTTAAAAATGCCACGACCCGGTCTGCGGTCTCCTTCTTGCACTGCCCACAGGTGATCTCTCCTGATTTGCACTTCCGGTGGATCTCGGCCAGTTTTGCATCGTCGGTCACCATGTGGAACATATTGAGGAGATAGAGAGTGCACTTCTCCGGCTCGCCGCCGAGCCGTTTCTGCTCCTCAAGCGTCTGCCTTCCACCGGTGAGGCCGCTCATCACTTTCTTTCTCACCGCTGCCTCGGGCTCGTAGAACGAGATGAGACTCTCCGGGATGCTCGACGACATTTTGCCGCCAGTCAGCCCCGGGAGAAAAATATGGTAGGTGGACGACGGGGTGTAGAATCCATAACCGCCACAGGCCAGCTCGATCTCCCGCACCCGTGAACTCACATCGGCGCATTCGGCGCCCCTGATATCCACATGACCCTCGTATTTCTTCGCGTGCGGGAACGCCTTTTTCACCGCTTCAAGCGCTTCCTCGGGGGAGTTCTTCGAACGCACGCTGATATGCCCTTCGCGCTCCTCGACCGTGAACATCCGGAACTTGTGGGCGATCCCCCGGGTGAGCCGGATATGGGGGTCCTGGTCGATTCCGACCGGCACAAGCGTCGGGGCCGGCTCCCGGTCAATCTGCGGATACAGGATATCGGCCACCTGCGTGATCACGCTGTCCGCGTGGGCAAGCGCAGTCTCCGGGCCAAACCCGTAGATTGCCGAAAGTTCCGAGAAATTGACTTTTGTTGCCGCTTCAAACGCGAGATCCTTGAGCCGCTCGTTTCTACTCTGGAAATAGGTCTGCCCCTCAAACCCGAGGGCATACAGGCAGGAGAGATATTCCTTCCCGTACTCCCGGCATTTCTCCCACGAAAGGCCCCTGACCGCATAGGCCTCCCGATCAGCGATCGTCACGTACCCGTTTGCGCCCTGCTGCACATGCCAGACTATTTCACGCATGAGCATCAGGTGCCCGAGGTGTGGGTGGCCGCTCGGCATGAACCCGGTTAAGAGATGGAACGGTGTATGGTTCCTGATCGCCCGGGCAATCGGGAGATAATCACGCTGGCCGACCACGATACCCCGACGCATGAAATACGGGATCTCGGGGAGTTCTTTCAAGACCGGCGCTATAGGGTCGATGCCGAACTCGGCAAATGTCTTCTCGACATCAAGGGATGGGGTGCTTGACCATGGATTGCACTGCGGCTCTGTCATGATGGAAACGCTCTACTCGTTATAACTTGATCCGTGCAAATTCGACAAACTGGATACCGGTAGTATGTACACAGCCAAATAACATCTTCTTTTTGACGCTGTGCGCCATCCTGACCGACCGCGAGATCACGCTCATGGGCATGATCGCCTCTTTTTCTACCGCATGCACGAGCATGTCGGAGTGCACATTCTTTCCGCAGTAGACCCGGTAATGGTGGCCGAACTTGTACCCGGTCCGGGGAATAAAATCGTGCCGGCGCAGTTCGGTATAGACCTTGTCTTTCTCGGCAAGCTCCGGGTCGCTCTCCTTTGCGAAAGTAAAATATTCGGCGGTTGTAAGCGGTGCACCGTCTTTTGTGGCGCGGACGGTTCCCGCATCCATCAGGTACAGGAGTTCGACCGGTGAGATCATCAACCGCTCCTCGTCAAGCCGTTTCCCAAAACCCGCCTTCTCCAGTTCTGAAGGCGAAGCTCCCCGGACCATCGCAGACTTCCCGACAAGCACTGCATCGCAGGTGCCGATCCGGGGTGCCGGAGCGGTGGAATCGGCGAGTTTCTGAAGTTTGATCTCGTAGTATGTCAGTTCCTCTTCATCGTCAACAACCGCAAGGACATACTGTTTGCGCATGTTCCGGGAGGTGACGACTTCTTCGATCAGCTTGGCAAACCGGATCGGGTCACGCTCCGATAGAACACGGACCAGGTAGAGCGACTCCCCGGTTCCCGGTTTCTCGCCGCGCCGGAAGACCCGGTAATCATGGGGACCCGTCTGGACGACATACCCACGCTCGCGCAGGTCACGGTATACGAGAAAACTGCGCAGGAAGTTGCGCTGGTCGGCATACTCGGCAAGCAGCGTATCAAACGTATAACCCGGAATATCGATCTTCTGGCGATGGAGAAGGTAGAGGGCTTCCTGCGGCGCGAGCCTGATGCCTTCCCCTTCAGGACGCCCGTACCCGCTCTGGTCGTACAGCGTCCTCCCGTCCCTGCCGGTGAGCACCGAAGTGCCGTCAAATATCGCCTTCACGTGAAGGAATTATAGGGAGTATAGGATAATAAGGGCGCGGGAGAAAGCCGGGCCGCGCAGGCCAGCTCACGGGGAAGAACTGGCCCGGGTAAAAT
>JBEKTA010000075.1:0-7244 GCA_049516515.1 Methanoregula sp.
TTACGACATCGCCCAGTTCGATCGCCTTGTCGTTCGAGGAAAAATCGTGCTTGCCCACGCGTTTTATCCGGAGCGCAAACGTCTTTGCCGTGGTAAGGCCGTGGGTCCGGCCGTATTCGATGAGGGCGGTTTCGAGCGGTACTTCGTGGGGCACATGCTCGACCTCGGAGAACGAGACGATCCCGAAGACATGCCGGAGTTTTTCAGGGTCGACATCGCCGTTGACCCAGATCCTGCCCCGCTCGCTCTGGATCTTTAAGTCCGGCATCAGCAGCCGGATGTTGTTCATCAGGACACGTTCCCACTGCCGGCGCACCGGATCCGACTTCAAAAATATCTCCGAATACCTGACCAGCCATTTCTTCGTCATCGCATCTCACCTTGTCTTACCTGTAACCGGCCTGTTTTTTCGTCTTTGCCGTTTTCCGGACTCGTTCAACTTCTTCCGGTCCTTCGATCCGCAGGAGATAGGTCCCGTGGCAGGGTTTCGTGTAGGGAAACGTGATCTTTGTCCCCTCTTCGATCCCAAGCGCGATGGGAGGGAGCCCGATGATGTACTCGTCGAAGAGCTTGTATCCCGGTTCCACGTACCAGACCTCGGCGTAGTTCTTCTCCACGTACTCCCGGCACTCCTTGAAGGAAGCGCCCAGCGGGAGGATCTTCTCGTACTTCAGACTCTCGATACAACCCATCCAAGCACCTTGTTGATCTTCGCCCTGAGCTGTGCCGGGTTGTGCACCGCTTTTTCGACGATTGTTTCGCTGGGGAAATTGATCTCCGCTGCGAGCGGTTCGGGATCTTTCCCGAAGACGACCACGATAAACCGGCTTCCCGGGAGCAGGTGGCGCAGGGTCGCCGCGTACGCGATGGCCGCGTCGTTGTGCGCAAAAACGATGCAGAGCGTGCAGTCCTGTTTCTTCTCGACGATCTCCGCGATGCACGTCTCCAGCACGAGCGTCTTTGTGATGTAGACGCCTTTCGGGTCAGAGACTTTCAGGAGGCCGAGCACCGAGGGGTTCCCGGTGACGAGCACGTCCGCTCCCCGGTCGCGGAGGCCGGATGTAACGTAGAGTGCGAGCGCCTGCTGCACCGGTACCTCCGGGCAGCCGAGTACGATAATGGCCTTTTCGTGGGGTGCTACTGGATCGGTCATGGGTTCTGCCTCCCGACAAGGGTGCTGATCGCGTCGCTCGTGATGAGCCCGATCACGTGCTGGTCGGAATCGACGACCGGGAGCGCCGAGATCGAATGGGCTTCCATCTTCTGGGCCGCATCCTCCACAGGCTCGTTCTCGGTGGTCGTGACCACGTCCCTGCTCATGATCTCGTCGAGCCAGAGGAAGTTGGATGCGACCGCCTTTGCGATATCCCACGAGGTCACGATCCCCACGAGCTTGCCGCCGTCAGCGGCAAGCACCGGCAGGTGGTTGACACCGCACCGGATCATTCTCCGTGCGGCGACTGCAATCGTGGTTCCTTCCTCGATGCATTCGGCGTCCCGGGCCATCACGTCACCGACCACCGTGTGCGACAGGAACTTGGTGACAAGGTAATTGATCTGTCCCGATTCTAAGAGGAACGCGTCGTGGCCGTAGTTGGACCGGATCTCGCAGTAGTGCACCTCGCGCTCGTTTGCCGTGAGAGCCGTCACGATCTCCTGCGACTGGTAAGGTGGGTAGAGCCAGTCCGACGAGACGGAGATAACAAAGAATGCCGCTTTTGCCGGGGCAAGCCCGGGGGTAAGCGACCCGTCTTTTGTCAGGTCGAAGTAGTCGATCGCCTTGGTGATGTAGAGGTACGAGTTTGCATCGAACCGTTTTGTGAAGGTATCTCCCTGGTGGTGGAGGTAACTCTCGATGGCAAACTCGGTCGAGAAATCAAACCCGACCTTATCCTTTCCCTGGAGCGCCCTCCCGAACTTCGTATGCATCGACTCGTCGGAGAGGTACGTGATGTGGCCGACCATCCGGGCGAGCGCAAGGCCGTGGGTGGGAAGCCGTTTCCCGTAGTAGTCGCCCTTGTTCCAGTCGGGGTCTGATATGATCGCTTTCCTGCCGACTTCGTTAAACGCGATCTGCTGGGGCGTCGAGTAGCCGGTTGTGGCGATGATGATCGCCTTTTTTATCATGTCCGGGTACAAGACCGACCACTGGAGCGCCTGCATCCCCCCCATCGACCCCCCGGCGACTGCGTAGAGTTCGGTGATGCCGAGGTGATCGAGAAGAAGTTTCTGGGCGTTGACCATGTCGGGGACAGTGACCACCGGAAAAGTCGCGCCATAGGGTTTGCCGGTATCGGGGTTTATGGAGGAAGGGCCGGTCGAGCCCTTGCATCCCCCGAGAACGTTGCTGCAGATCACAAAATAGCGATCCGTATCGAATGCCTTGCCGGGCCCGACAACCGAGTCCCACCAGCCGGGTTTGTCGTCCCCTTCGTGGAACCCGGCGATATGGGCGTCGCCCGACAGGGCATGGCAGATAAGGATCGCGTTGCTCTTCTCTTTGTTCAGCTTGCCATAGGTCTCAAAGGCGATCGTCACACGGGGAAGAACCGCACCGCTCTCTAAAGTGAGGGGGCCGGGGAGGTCCACCTGTTCTGTCTTAACGATGCCTAGCGAGCCTCTGAGCATACTCATACTCTTTAGACTTGGGTAAGGGCCTGATTAAGATCTTCGATGATATCTTCAATATCCTCGGTTCCGATCGTGAGCCTGACAAAGTCGGGGGTAACACCGGTCTTTGCCTGTTCCTCGACCGTGAGCTGCTGGTGGGTGGTGCTTGCCGGGTGGATCACGAGACTCTTTGAGTCGCCGATGTTTGCGACGTCGCTGAAGAGCTTTAAGGAGTCGATGAACTTCTTGCTGGCCTTCTCTCCTCCCTTGATCCCGACACCGACGATGGGGCCGAATCCTCCGTGGAGGTACTTCACCGCATTCTTGTGGGCGGGGTTGTCCGGGAGGCCGGGGTAGTTGACCCATGCAACCTTGGGGTGGTCTTTCAGGAACTTTGCGACCGCAAGCGCGTTCTCCGAGTGGCGGGGAATCCGCAGGTGGATGGTCTCAAGGCCGAGAATCAACGTCCAGGCATTGAACGGACTGATGATCGCACCGGTATCCCGAAGAAGTGAGACACGGATCTTGAAGATGAACGCGACGTTCCCGAGGCCCGGGAAGTTCCCGAACGTGTCCCAGTACTTCAGGCCGTGGTAGCCCGGGTCAGGCTCGGTGAACTCGGGGAATTTGCCGTTGTTCCAGGCAAACTTACCGGAATCAACGATCACACCACCGAGTGAGACACCGTGGCCGCCGATGTACTTGGTTGCCGAGTGGACGATGATATCAACACCGTGCTCGAACGGGCGGACAAGGCCGATACCGGTCGTGTTATCGACGATGACCGGGATGCCGTGGTCGTGGGCGATCTTGGAGATGGCCTCAAAGTCGGGGGTATCCAGTTTCGGGTTCCCTACGGTCTCGGCGTAGATGGCCCGGGTCTTGGAGTTTATCGCCTTCTTGAACTCTTCAGGCTTGGAGGAGTCCACAAAGACAACATGGCGTCCGAACTTCGGGAGCGTGTAGTGGAAGAGCTCGTAGGTGCCGCCATACAGGTTGTCGGCCGAGACGATCTCGTCGCCAGGCCGGGTGATATTCAGGATTGCGTAGGTGATTGCAGCCTGGCCGGATCCCACGGCAAGGGCGCTCGAACCGCCTTCGATGGCTGCGACACGCTTCTCAAGGACGTCCTGGGTCGGGTTCATGAGCCGGCCATAGATGTTCCCGAGTTCCTTTAAGCCAAAGAGGTTCGCGGCCTGCTCGGTGTTCTTGAATACATACGATGTGGTCTGGTAGATCGGGACGGCCCGGGATCTGGTCGTTGGGTCTACATCCTGTCCTGCATGGATGGCAATCGTGCCAAGTCTGAACTTTTTCTCTGTCATGGTAATCTTCTCGAATTTTTTTAATGTTTAACTTGTTCTGGTCGTCTGGCTTTTCTTTACTGATACTGGATGCGGACTACACCTATCTGGCCGCTTTATCCACAGGAATCTGGTATTTATCTGCAATTTCTGTAAACGCCTCCGCAAGGTAGTGGATCTGATCCCAGGTCAGGCCGTAAGTGTTGAGTTTCCACGTCCGGGTTGCACCCGCAAATTCGCCGACGATCCCGCGTTTCGTGAGTTCGTCGGAGAAGTAGAAGCCGCGGCGCTTGTGGGTCTGGGCCACGACATCGAAGCTTCCCGTTGTGTCGACTTTCGTGAGCGAGTGCTTCCTCGGGTACTCGGAGAGTACCTTGCTTTCCTGGATCCGGAGCAGGGTGTCGATGAAGTAGTTGGACTTCTTGACCTCTTCGTCCCAGTGGAGCACCCGTTCTTTTACCGTGGGGAACGATGCCATCATCGACAGCAGGGTCCCGCCCATGAGCGTGCACCCGAGCATTTCCACCTCCTTGATACCGAATTTGCGTTTGGTAAGGTCCCCGACCATTGCCGTGGTCCGGAGAGTTTTTGGGGCATATTCCTCGCGTATCGCAAGGACCCCCGAAGGCGCCACCGATGCCATACTCTTGTGTCCGGAGCCGACGACAAAGTCAGCCCCGATCTTCTTGCCATCGACCGGCTGGACGCCGACCGTGTAGGCACCGTTGTAGAGGAAGGGGATGTCGTACTGGTGGGCGACTTTCCCGATCCCGGTAATTTCGTGCTCGTTTGCGTACTGGTAATCGAAGTGGTCGATCATGACGAGCACCGGGAGCTTACCGGTCTCTGCCTTGACATCCTCGATCTTCTGGGCGGTTGCGTCCGCGGTCACGATATGCTTGTCGTTGAGCGGGACTTCCTTAACCTGACCACCGGCATTTTCCACGGCGAGAAACTCGGTGTAGTGGGCAAGGGCCGAGACAATGACACTGTCACCTTTGTTGACGAGCGTGTTTGCGACGGCCTGGAACCCGCGACGGGCACCGGGGACGACCCGGGCCTGGTCCATGTTAAGCCATTTTGCGAGTTCTTCATGGAACTCGGCGATACCGGGCCGCGAGATCTTGTCAAGCCTGAAGGGTTTGCGGCAGAAATCACAGGTGGAGTATCCGTCACCGTAAGATATGAGCGCCTTTCGGGCTTCCGTCGTCAACCGCCCGGCCGCCTGGATGGGGTGGATATTGATGTATTGTTCTTCGCGGGAACGGACATCGAGGGTTCCTGCGATCTTCGTTACCTTTGGGGTTCCGGTACCGGCCTCGAGGTCAGCAATGATGGCCTTGAGGTCTGAGACCTTTTTATTGAACGCTGCCTCCTGCTCGGCGGAAAGGCCGGTAGGAAGAGAGTCCCGGAAGATCCCCCGGATCTCTTCAAGCTCGAAGAGTGCTTCAAATGTTTTCTGTACTCTGATACTCATGGGAACACCACGAAGCCAAGACCCGGAATCGAACCGGGATACACTGATCTGCAATCAGTCGCGTAGCCTTTCCGCCATCCTGGCATTGTCCTCATTCACGATTGTGAATCCGACCATACTAGATAACAATCGTGAATATTTATACATTCTCCAATCGGCGGGTTTTTCCTGATCCAAATAGCCGTCGTAAACTGGTGTTTTTTACCCGGAATAGGTATGCCGGATAGAGATAATGCACGCGTGCGGATCATACGCGCTGGTAATCGAAATAAGGAATTTCCCCAATATTATACGTATCGCCAGAATACAACGTGCGTCCCGGGTTTTGCCGGGACGCCGGTGTTCTCCTGCCAGCAAAGATGGCCCCCCATGCCTGCGGTTGCAGGATGGAAGGTGCATAAGGAAAGAGCGTACCTTGTATGCCCCGGATAGACCGGGTTAAGGTACTGCCATCACATCGTCATAGCCCGGCTGGCCATGGCGGGACAACAGGAGTGCCCGAAGCTGGCAATCGTGCCGGTTATACTGTGTCTGTGCCGGTTGGTGTCGGAAACGGCCGAATAGAGGAGCAATATCCCGCCAGGGATGCCCGAAGAGACGATAGCCTCTGCGGTACCCCGGTCGTTTCGTTCCGGCAGGTGTCCCTCGTGTGACTTTTCCGCCAGGGCGGATACCGCCAGGATCAGGGTGAGCACCCCGATGATGATGGAAAAAGTTGCGAGGTTTCTTTTTTGTGGTGCCATATTTTGTATTTCTTGTTCACGAAGGTGAACAGATATACTCTGGCGTATTTTTATATGAACCCTGTAATACCCGCACCTTTTGCTGCATTCCGCGAGAAAAGCACATACTGACGGTGAATGCTGCACGTATCCCCCGGAATACTGCGGATGCCCGGTGGAGACGTGGGATCTCGGCAGGTCTGGATCGATCCGGATAATGCGTCAAACAAAGGGTAGGGGTCCTGCCAGGAACAAAACCCGTCAGAGATCGCGCTGGGGAGTGAGGTCGCAGCCCGTGCAGGGCAGGCACATGGTCCGTGCCGCACGCACATCAAGGCCGTGGCGTTCGAGTGCCGCCTTGTTGATCCGGGTTAGTTTTATGAGGCGCTCTGATGATGGCCGTTCGACAGAGATCTCCCCTTTCCTCAGCGGGTGCGGGGAGATCGGGCGCAGGTTGGGGATCACGCCCATCCTGGTGAGGGTTTCGACTCCCTGCCCCACGCATTCATCGGTCTCGCCAAGCCCGATGATGAAATTCGAGGAGACACTGTTCTTCCCGAAGACCTCCACGGCACCTTTGAGCGCTGCGAGAATCTCATCCAGCGAGAGGTTCGGGCATACCCGCCGGAAGATCTCTCGGTCCATGGTCTCCACGTTGTACTTGATCTCTGAGGCGCCTGCTGCATGGAGATCCTCTGTAGAGGTCGCTGTCGGGTAGATGGATACGCCAATCGGCAGGTCGAAACGGCCGGCGAGGTGACGGACGATCTGCGTAAGGTACGCCGCCTCTTTCTCCGGCGATTCGGCAACACCGCTCGTGAGGGAGATCGCTGTGATCTTCCCCCGGGCCGACGCGGCTTCAACGAGAGCCGTGATCTCCTCGATAGTTTTTACCCGGCCGTGAAGGATCGGCACCGGGCAGAACTTGCAGTCAAAGACGCACCGTTCGCTCACCGTAATATAGGCCTGTTCCGGGCAGTGGCAGAGCGGCAGTTCGAGCTGGCCGCAGGCGATGATCCGGCCCTCTTTCTGGATCGCGACGCCGTCTTTAAAGGGAATCACCTTGAGGGGGGATTCTTTTTTTATGGAGAGCCGGACCCTGCGGGTGCCGGACCGTACAAAAAATGAGGA
>JBEKTA010000076.1:0-7101 GCA_049516515.1 Methanoregula sp.
GCTGTACACAGATACCCGTACGCATGTCGGTGACCTCCAGGAGTGCATCCGTAATGTCTGGGGTGTCTGCCGGGAGGAGGCCATCCTCTCGCTGAACAGCGGGGCCATCCTCAACATGGCACACAAAGCCATCGAGTTTACCATCACGGCCGGAGGCTGGCCATTTGAAGGGGCAAAGGAAACGATAACAGCCCTTCATAAGATGGGCGTGCCCACGTTCATCGCATCCGGCGACCGTTCGACAAAACTGGAGATCATGGCAGATCACCTTGGCATCCCCCGCGACCGGGTCTACGGAGTGGCGACCCCCTCGGTCAAGGCACAGATCGTTGCAGATCTCAAAAATGAGTACGACCATGTCGTCATGATCGGGGACGGGATCAACGATCTCGGTGCCTTTAAAAAAGCCGATACTGCCATACTTACCGTGCAGCAGGCCGGCGACCGCCCCGAGGAACTCTTCGGGGCCGCAGACTACGTGATCAGCCAGGTAGGGGATGTGCTGCCCATCATACATGGACTGATCAAAAGCCCCTGAAATTCCCGATCGTGACGACAGCGTGCATGATATAAAAGGTAATATGACACCAGTACCACATTAGGTACAAGGGAATTATGAAGGCTCCACTGATCACAGTCGACAACATCTGTATGGATTTTGACGGCACGCAGGCTCTCAAAAATATTTCATTTGAGATCAGCGAGGGCGAGATCCTGGGGATCATCGGGAGAAGCGGTGCCGGCAAGACCGTACTGATGCACCTGATGCGCGGGGTAGACCAGCCGCCCACAAGCGGCAGGATTGTCTACCATGTTTCTGCCTGCTCTTCCTGTGAGTTCATGGATGTTGCCAGTTCTGCCGGGAAACCCTGCCCGCACTGCGGTGGCACGCTCACAGCACTCGATGTGGATCTCTGGAACGAGACAAACGAGGCGCTGAAACGGCGGGTCATGCGCCGCACAGCGATTATGTTCCAGCGGACGTTTGCCCTGTACGGCGACGATCGGGTGATTGAAAATGTCCTCCATGCACTCGACGACATCGATTACCCGCAGGACAAAGCGATCAACCGGGCAGCCGACCTGATAGACCAGGTCCGGCTCTCCCACCGGATGATGCATATCGCCCGTGACCTCTCGGGGGGCGAAAAGCAGCGTGTAGTGCTTGCCCGTCAGCTCGCAAAAGAGCCGTTTTTGCTCTTTGCCGATGAACCGACCGGCACGCTCGATCCTGGTACTGCAAAAATCGTCCACGTAATGCTTGCCGAGGCGGCAAAGACCAATAATATGGGAATGGTTGTCACTTCCCACTTTTCGCAGGTGATCGAGGACGTGGCCAGCCGTGCGCTCCTGCTCGTAGAGGGTTCTATCGCAAAGATCGGCACGCCAAAAGAAGTGGTCGGCGAGTTCATGAAAGGCTGCGACGACACGGAGACCTTCGAACACGCGGAGGCGGGTGAGAAGATCGTGGAGGCACGGGATCTTGTCAAGCGCTACATCTCGGTCGACCGGGGTGTCGTAAAAGCGGTAAACGGCGTCAGTTTTGAGGTCTATTCAAAGGAGATCTTCGGCATCATCGGAAAGAGCGGCGCAGGAAAAACGACGCTCTCGCAGATCATTGCCGGCCTCATCGAACCCACGAGCGGGGAGATCAACATCAAGATCGGGGAAGAATGGGTGGACATGACCAAGCCCGGCGTCGACCAGCGGGGCCGGGCCAAGGAATATATCGGCCTTTTGCATCAGGAATACGATCTCTACCCGCACCGGACGGTGCTCGACAACCTTACCGATGCAATCGGTCTTGAATTTCCCAAGGAACTGGCCATGAGAAAAGCTGTCGTCACCTTAAAGATGGCCGGGTTTTCCGAGGAAAAGAGTAAAGAGATCCTCGATCGCATGCCGGCCCAGCTCTCGGAAGGGGAGCGCCACCGGGTCGCCCTTGCTCAGGTGCTTATAAGGGAGCCGAAGATCGTGATCCTTGACGAACCAACCGGTACCATGGACCCGATCACGAAGATCGATGTGAAGCACTCCATCATGCACTCCCGCGACGATATTGATGAAACGTTCATCGTGGTCTCTCACGATATGGAGTTCGTGCGTGATATCTGCGACCGCCTTGCACTGATGCGGGGCGGGAAGATCGTTGAGATAGGAAAGACCGCCGAAGTACTCGCACACCTGACCGAAGACGAGCGCAAGGTCATGAGCCAGCCTCCAGCCTGATACGAGGGGCACATGATCCGTGTTCACCTTGATGGGGAGCTTCGTGAAGTCAGCGTAGGGACCACACTTTCCACGCTCATCCCGGGCCAGCCCGCCGGGTGTGCTGTCGCCATTATCCGGCCTGCAACACAGGAGCAGGAGAAGACCGCGAGCATCACGGTTACCACGACCTCCGGGGAGATCACGCTTGAACTGGCCGGCCGTGAAGTGGATGTGCTCGAACACCCCGGGGCTTCCGAAAGCCTCGTCCTCCACTGGACCGACCGGTATGCGGCAGCATTCGGGCCGTTTCCCTCTGGTGTCAGGCCGGAGCGGAAACCCCGGCTCTACGAGAGGGGTGACGTGATCCTCGGCTGTGGTGGATACGACCCGAAGACCTCGTACCTTATTTTTTCAAAAAGCCGCCACCTCGCGGATCATGGCGCCGATGAGACCGGCGGCGTGGTCGGCAGGGTCGTGAGCGGGAAGGCCGTGCTCGACCGGTGGGCAACCGGTGACCGGGTGACCAGAACCGAGCCGGTCATCAGCTGGGCGGACACCAGCCGGTCGTTTACCACCACGGACATGACCCTCCCTCTCGAAGAGGGGATGCAGATCGTGACCCGTGTCGAAGTAATGGCGCAGGGATATACCCCGGAACGGATCACGACCGAGGCGGCAGGAAGCGTCGAGCACCTGCTCCTTGCCCTCCAGTCCGGTAAATTTATTGTCGGACGTGCGACAAGCACCCATATCCTCGACCAGAAACTGGTCGGCACCGAAGTCCCCGCCCAGTTCAAACGCCCGCGGCGGGAAGGCACGGTGACCGTCCGTACGGGAGGGCCTTCGGTCGGGGGCGTGTATATATACCGGGCTGATGTCCCGAGCAGCCCGGCCCACAGCGTGGTGGGGCAGGTCGTTCACGGGATCGAACTCGTAAAACTCGCAAAAGAGGGCGACCTTCTCTCCACCCGGGTAATGCCTTCGCGTATCGATCTCCTTGGCCTGCCACTTCCGGAGGCAAAGAAGGTAGCAGCAGCCCGGGGGATCGCCCTTGCCATCGACAACGACAGTGCAGACCGGATCGTGGTGTCGCAGGAACCGGGCACGACGCTCGATGTGCTTGCCGAACATGCGGCAACACTGACAACGGCACCGTTCGCGCAGGTGGTCGATATCGAACTTGACGATGCACGGGCCCCCTTGAGCTGCGAGGTGTTCCGCCGGATCACCGGGCTTGCGGAGCACGACGCCGGGATGATGCCGGCGTTCTTTGTCTTCGACGATGTGTACCTCTTCAAGCCAAAGATCCCGACTAGCGTCAAGATCTACCCGGAGAACTGCCCGACGGATGAAGTTCCTGCCGCAACGCTAGCCATCACCAACGATTCGCGCAAAGGCACCGGGCTTGTCGGGGTACGGTTGTCGGCGAACAAGGAGTTCGGCCCGACTTCCGAGCCCTTTGAAGGCACCAACATTATTGGGCGCGTGATCGATACGGCAAAATTAAAAGGCGTAAAGGAGCGGCAGACGGTGTATATCCGCGAGGTGACACAATGACTGACTACAACCCGGCAAACGTCGGGACCGTGACCCGGTACGTGGTGGTGGAATCGTACAACGTGACCCCGTCAGATGTCGCAATCCGGGCATACGAGGTGGCAAAGGGTGTGATGATCAAGGAGAACTGTTTTGGCCTGGTCATCATGGGAAAAGAGGAAGACGTCGACCGGGTGATCGCTGAAGTACGGAAGATGGACCCGGCGCATATCTTTGTCAAGGACCGTGGTTTCCCGCCCGGCGATGCACGGAGGTGCCGGGCGTCGCTTGGCGGGGCACGGCCCGGCTTCCACGGGATCGAGTTCGAGATGGGAATCCTCCCCTACATCTCCAACGCCCTTGAAGAACTTGACAAGCACGATGCCGCAACCGTCCCGGCACCGGTCCAGACACTCTCCGCACGCCGTCTGGATGTCTATACCCTAAAGAAAATGATTGATGCACAGGAGCCCTGACCATGGCAAAAGTATTCATCTACCCCGCAACGAGCCTGATCCTTTCAGATATGGTGACCCGGTTCGGGCACATCCCGCTCGGTTCTGCGATTGCGATCCGCGAACGCATCCAGACACCGGGTCTCGAGTCTGCACCGCTCCAGATAACACCGGAAGAACCAAAAAAAGGGCTCCACTGGGCGGCCGTGGAAGTCCCGAGCGGCGTGCGGGGGCGCATGTCGCTCTACGGCCCGATGGTTGAGGACTGCGATGCCGCAATCATCATCAACAACGCCGATCTCGCGTTCGGCTGCATGGGCTGCGCACGGACAAACGAACTTCTGAAATTTTTAATCAGGCAAAAAGATATGCCAAAACTCGAACTGGAATACCCCAGAAACGAGGACGAGGGTACGCAGTTTGTCGCGGCAATCAAACGGTTCCTTGTCGATCTCGGAGGAAAGAAATGACAGCCCCGGTACGCATCGCCCAGCTCTCCTGCGGCGCGGAATACTCAGGAGTCCAGCATGAAATTGACGTGGCGGCAAAATCCGTCAATGGCGAGATCTTCTACCCTGACGTTGCACTTAAGGATATCGTACGGGACTTTGAAAAGTTCGGCCTTGAAGTCAGGAGTCCTGACTTAAAACTCGCTATCGCGCGGGCGATAGCGCTTGTCGAAGGCCGGGTGGAAGCCGACGCAGTCTTTATCGCAACCTGTTTCCGGTGCGCCGAGGCTGCGATCGTGAGAAACGAACTCAGGCGCTATATCCTCGAACATTCGAAACTCCCGGTTGTCAGTTACTCGTTTACCGAACGCACGACTTCGGGAACGCTCCTCACCCGGATGGAGGCACTCACGACCATTGCCCGGAGGCGGGCGCTTCTTGCCCGTGAGGTTCAGGAAGGGATCACGCTCGGGATTGACTCCGGTTCCTCGACGACAAAGGCCATCCTGATGAAGGACAACAAGATCATCGGGAAAGGATGGCAACCGACAACCGAGGTGCTCAAGTGCGCCCACGATGTTGTCGATCATGCGCTTGCCGAGGCGGGAAAGAAACTCGAAGATGTCCAGGCAATCGGGACGACTGGCTATGGCCGTTTCCTTGTCGGGAAAGACTTCAACGCTGACCTGATCCAGGAAGAACTGACAGTGAACTCCAAAGGGGCAGTTTACCTTGCGGGAAAGCAGCATGGGCCGGCGACCGTGATCGATATCGGCGGCATGGATAACAAGGCGATCACGGTCATGGACGGGATCCCCGGCACCTTCACGATGGGCGGCATCTGTGCCGGGGCCAGCGGCCGGTTCCTCGAAATGACCGCGAAGCGTCTCGGCGTCGACATCACGGAACTCGGGCCGCTTGCGATGAAAGGCATGGGCAACCGGGTGCCCATGAACAGTTACTGTATCGTGTTTGGCACCCAGAGCCTGGTAAACGCCCTTGCCGCCGGCAGCACCCGGGAGGACGTTGCGGCAGCGGCCTGCCACAGTGTTGCCGAGCAGGTCTTCGAGCAGCAGCTCCAGGAAGTGGATATCAAGGAGCCCGTGATCATGGTCGGCGGCACCTCGCTTATCGAGGGATTGGTGCACGCGATGGGCGAACTCCTCAAAATAAAAATCGTTGTCCCGCCGCATTCCCAGTACATTGGTGCGGTCGGTTCGGCACTGCTGGCATCAGGGTTTGTAAAGGAAGGGACAGATGCAGGCCATTGAATACTTTGAAGTGGAGTGCACGGAAAACCTGGGCGGCGAGTACTACAAGCAGATCACAAACGACGTCCTCCTTGATCACAACCTGCTGCGGGTCATCCACAAAATGCATGTCTACATCGATCCGAAAGTACCCATCTTTGTCGCCGTCGGGGTCTTAAAAAAAGTTACCACCCTTGTTCGTGTCGGGGATATCGCAAATATCAACCCGCAGGAGGGGAAGATGACACTCGCGATCTCTGACGAGACCTGGCTTGCCCCTATGCTCAAGATCTTCTGGGACCGGTTCGGGAAAGATCACGTCGAACAGCCGGACCGGTTCACGGTCATCCTGTACGGAGTCACGGCCGGGGCCCGTGAGATAGAAGAGATCGCGATCGCCGACCCGAGCCAAGCGCTGTACAAGGATCTTGTCTACGCCCTTAAGTGCATCTGTCCCGAGGGGTTCCGGGTCAGGAGCGAGAACTACGGCGCCGAGAAGTTCTCGTTTGTGGCAAGCGAGGATACCTTAACGGACGCCGTCCTCGCGCTTGTCCGCGAAAAATTCGTGCTCATGGGAGAGACACCATGATTCTTGTCCCGATCACGTACAGGGGCGGGGTCTACCGGCACAGCGAGATCATCGACCTGATCGAAGACCTCGGGGGCTACATCATCCAGAAGCACATGATCGCGCAGGAAGTCGTGATCCAGTGCTTCGTGCCAAAGGACGACGTGGAACTGATCCGTACGATCGGAAAGCCGCTTGCCGGGGAAGTGACCGATTCGCCGCTCGTGGGGACCGAGATCGCGGTTGTGAGCATGAGCCTTGAGATCCACCACCTGCCGCACCCGTCCTGCGATATCGCGGAGTACGTGCGAAGGATCGGTGCAAAAAGCAACATGGTGGGGATGGCCCGGGGTGTGGGCAAAAGGATCGCGGGCCTCAATGACGAGGAGCGCGATGTGATAAACGAGCATGACATTGCCGTGTACCTGCTCGGGAATTTCGAGCACTGCATCGAGCACAAGATGCCGGTGCTGCTCCGGGGGATCGAGGTACCGGTCGTACTCTGCGGCGGCCCGGACAAGGACGTGCTCGAACGGATCGTCGAGCCGAAAGTAGACGGGTACGTGGGAAACGTCGGCCGGTTCATGCACCGGACAAAAGAGTCAGAGGAGCTCTCCAAGCTCGACGAGATC
>JBEKTA010000077.1:0-7044 GCA_049516515.1 Methanoregula sp.
GACCCCGGTGTCCTGGCAGAGGGGCACCCTGAGACGCTCCGCGGCGAGGATATTTTGTGTGATGTTCCCGTACTCCCCCTTTGCCACAGTGCCGGTCTCTGCTGCCGTCGCTTTTTCTATCGCCCGTTTTACATCGGGAGGCAGGGTGATGACTGCGTCCCTCATGGCCCTGCACGTGGCATCTGTGAGTGCCGCCCGCAGATCCTCCGGTCCTCTGCACTGCATTTAACTATAGTTGAGCGGCGGGGAGATTATATACTGTGCGAATGGCAGCAGCTGCCGTGTGATGATTCTGTTTAGACCCTGCCTTACCGGGGGAAAAACTAAAAAAAAAGAAAAGGGAAAAAATTACTTCTTGCCGCCCTTGTGTGCGCCGCCTTTGTGGTCGGCACCCTTTGCGGCATCTGCGCCTTTTGCCGGCTCTGCCTTTGCCGGCTCTGCCTTTGCGGGTCCTTTTCCACCCTTGTGGTCGGCACCCTTTGCAGCCTCTGCGCCCTTTGCCGGTTCTGCCGCTGCAGCCGCTGCTGCTGCTTCGGCCTCGGTTTCAACCTTGACCGGTGCTGCGATCTTATCTCCGGCAATCTTTGGTGCTGCGACGATCCTGCCGCTCACCTTGATCGTGTGAACCTTGAGATGGGACGGAGTCGGGAGCTTGTGTGCCCCGTTCCTCATCGCTGCCTTGATCTTGTCCAGGTACTGGGGCGTGGAAAAGACCGTGAAGATTAACTGGCCGGCCTCGACCCGTGCGGCAGTCCCGACGGCCTTGCCGAATGCAAGGCGCATCCCTTCCGAGACACGGTCTGCACCTGCGCCTGTTGCCTGCTTGTTCTCACGGAGGACATGGTGCGGGTAGACGCGGACCTTAAAGTGGAAGTTCGTCCTTCCGACATCCTTCAGGAGTTTCCTGTTGATCGAGATACGGGATGCCTCAAGAGCGCTGTGCCGGATTTGGCAGGTCTCTTCAACGATCAGGTCAACCTCAGTCGGGAATTCCTGGGAAAGGTTTCCCATCTCGAACTGTACGATTTTGCTGCCAGGGACCCCGCCCATATACTCTCTCCGAGTATAGGCTTTCTTTGCAAGGTTCCTGTACATCTTTCCCGGTTTTCTTACCATCGCGTCCTACTCCTGTGTATGAATCGTAAAAGCGGGCACGAAAAAGCGTATAATTGTATGGCCATCGTGCCGGCACACTTCACAAACTGCTTTAATAAAATAGAGATGTGGCGTATTAAACCTTACTGGATGGGATCCGATTCCTCCCGGATCATATCGAGCAGGTGACGCCGGATCTGGCCGAACTCGTCACTTGTGCGCTCCCGGGGACGGGCACTTGGGACCGTGACGATCTCTTTGATCCTGCCCGGGCGCTGCGTGAGGACGACAATACGATCTGCAAGGAATACTGCCTCGTCCACGCTGTGAGTGACAAAGATGACGGTCTTTTTGGTTTTCTCCCAAATCCCGAGCAATTCGTGCTGCATCCGGTTCCGTGTCTGGGCATCGAGAGCACCAAACGGTTCGTCCATAAGAAGGATAGACGGCTCGATAGCGAGTGCCCGGGCCACGGCGACCCTCTGCCTCATGCCCCCGGAGAGCTCGTGGGGGTAACTGTGCTCGAACCCTTTGAGGCCGACCAGATCGAGGTACTTCTCCGCAGCCGCCAACCGGTCTGGTTTTGTCATCCCTTTTAATTCGAGGCCGAGCGCCACATTTTCCATAACCGTTCTCCACGGGTAGAGGGAATATTCCTGAAAGATCATTGCCATCTTTGGGCTGGGACGAGTGACCGGCTCCCCGTCAACAGATATCGATCCGGCAGATGCGGATTCAAGTCCGGCAATAATCCGGAGTACTGTTGTCTTGCCGCAGCCCGATGGCCCGAGAATGCAGATGAACTCCTCGTTATTTACCGCAAGGGAGATATGAGAGAGTGCCTCGACAGTTTCCCCTTTTTCAGAGGTAAATATCTGCGAGACATCACTGATGGTCAGTGTCATCGCTCCAGCCCCCTCCACCCGAACCAGCGTTTTTCAACTGCCTTAAACCCCAGATCGATCACGAGGCCGATCAGGCCGATCACGACAATGCCTGCGATGATCACGTTGATCTGCCCCAGATTGTAGGCGTACATGATCAGATACCCGAGGCCAGAGGTCGGTCCCGGCAGGATCTCCGCTGCAACCACGCACATCCACGAGATCCCAAAGCCCACCCTGAGCCCGGTCCAGATCGTCGGAGCAGCGCCCGGGAGAACAACTTTGGTGAGGATCTGGCGTTCGCTTGCCCCAAGCGTCGTTCCCACCTCAATCCATGTATTCTTGACCCCTCTCACTCCGTCGACGGTATTGAGCAGGATCGGGAAAACCGCGCCAATAAAGATGATGAATACGATGGAGACGATCCCGATCTTGAACCATGCCAGTGCGAGGGGCACCCATGCGAGGGGCGGCACCGGGCGGAGGATCTCGATGGTTACATCAAAAAAATCGTTCAGCACGGAGAACCGGCCCATGCCGATTCCTACCGGTATGGCGACTGCAGCTGCAAGGGAAAAACCGAGGACTACCCGTTCGATGCTCACAAGCGCATTATCCACGAGGCTGCCCGTACCGAGGATATCTGAAAACGGGCTTAACAGTACCGGAATTACCGTTTCAAGTTTAGGCAGGAAAAAAGGATTGTTGACGATAATTGCCACAATCTCCCATCCTATGATGAGGAGGATGGGCAATATCAGTCCGAGACGCCGTGTCATTGTTCTTTACAGTAATGAGCGGCGATCCTCTTTTAAACCTTCACTTCAGTTACCGTAATACCGCTGCTCTGCAGGGCGCTGCGGATCATGACATCCTGGATGGAGCCCTTGCCGGGTGCTGCAATCACAAGCGGTTTTCCTGCATCTGAACGTGCCTTTGCCCATGCGGCAAAGCTCTGCCAGTCCTCCGCAGGTGCGCCATTGGCAACCACAAGGCCGCTACCGAGGTTATCGATCGGGTACGCGATGGTAATCGGGGTGCCCTGGTCGATCGCGCTGATTGCCGGCGGAACACCGACATAGGACATCTGGATCGAGTTTGTGGCTGCAAGCTGCATCAGGTTTGGCCCGGCATTTGCCGGCACCAGGTTGACGGTTGCAACTTTCTGGCCGTTCACGATAAAGTCAGCGACATCCGGCTTTGCCTTTGTAAGATCTTCTGGTTTGAGGGCGATACCATAGGTGTCATTGAAGTACTGCCAGTTCTTGACTGCAACAAAGAGTGCCGAGTGGTCGACGGCATTGAGGTACCCGACTCCTACCGTACTCTGGATGGTTGCAGGTGTGGGCACGTTCTTTGACGCGAGGATGGCAGTTGCGCTGGTGTACGGCTGGAAGTTGTAGAGAACTGCATCCCGGTTCGTACTGTTCGCAACAAAGCCCTTGACCGTTCCGAGCTGGATGAGTGCCTGCACGAAATTTCCGGTACTGGATTTCCAGGCATCTGAAGGGTTATTCGTGAACGCGATGGTGGGCAGAGAGTTGCTGACTGCAGTCACCGATGATACACTTACGTTCCCGTAAGTGAAGTTCTGCTTGCCGGCCAGCCAGTCGGCATCAAGCGCGGCAGTTTCAGTTGGGTGGTCGTTGATGTACTGGGTTGCTGCAAGGTTGAGCACAGAGAAGTCATTGACAAAGTCCGGGTTTGCGGTATAGAAGTCCTTTCTTACCACAAAGACGTTCTGCGGATGGTTGCTCCATTCTCCTGATGGCGGGAGATCCTTGGAATAGACTACGACATGGCCGATGTTACTTTCCACTCCCGCTTCGACAACCGGCTGCCATGCAATATACCCGTCAACCTGGCCGGTTGCAAGCAGGGACGGCATCGGGCCGACTCCGGCTGTTTCGAGGATTCCCACGGTCCCGTTCGGGGCAGATGTCGTTGGTGCAGCGACAGTGCCACCGGTTGAAGTCCCTGCAGACTGCGTGCAGCCTGCAGCGAATAGTACGAGTACGAGGGCAAGCGCAAGGAACGCGATTGCCGTGATCTTCATGGCTTTCATACGAATGGATTGCCCGGTCAATAATAAAAAAGTGTAACATTCGGGCAATTTTTTTATCCTTTTGGGTAAATTCATCCCAAAAAAATCACAATCAGATAATTAATTGACCTGTATTGTCCACACGCTCCCATCGGGCTGCTCCTCTTTTTCGTTCTTTTGTGGACAAAAAGGGAAAAATTTATCCTTATTTGTTCCTATTGTATCTTTACTATGGCACATGTGGACCCCATCGATCAACTCATGCGCGCAGCTCTTATCTCTGATGAAGAGTTTGTCGCAACCTTAAACGACCTCTTAAAGAATGATTTACGCATCAGCGTGCGGGATCTCGCGGTTCACTGCGGGATCGCGCAGAGTTCGCTCTATAAGATCCTGAACGGGAAACGTTCGCCCAACCTCTCGACCCTGCGGGAGATTGTAAAGGCACTGCGCCAGTTCTACCACATCGGAGACGAGAACTTCATCGGCCTGATTGCCGCCCGGCCGGTGCTCGAGAGCGTCGAGGAGCGCCTTGCCGATGTGGACGGCCACCACATGCGGGTCCGGGAGTATCCTGTCCACACAATGGAAGATGCGATTGTCGCTGCGGTGCGGGCCGAACGGGAAGGGGCGATTGCGATCGTCTGTGCCCCGATCGTGTCCAGTATCATCGAGCAACTGGTCCATGTCCCGGTGGCGACGATCATCCCCCGCGAATCGGTCCAGCGGGCGATCGAGCTTGCTGCCCGGAAGGCGTGGATTTAATCGATCCGCGCACAAACATGAGGTACAATAAAGAACAGGATGAGGGTAAACGGATGCGGACCGATGTTGTGAGACTGGGACGCCTTTCGGGCGAGAGGACGGGGGAGATGATGCGTTTTCTCTCGTCAATGCGATCCGACCGCTGTATTGCCGATGCCGATGTGCTGGTGGATATCGCCCACGTGCTGATGCTCGAACGGCAGAAGATCATCGACAATGATATCGCAAAGCAGCTCCTGCCGGCACTGCTCGAACTCAACAGCGAGGGAGTGCCCGAAGAGGTCTTTGATGACCGGTTCGAGGATGTCCATGCCGGCATCGAATCGCTCCTGATAGAAGCTGTCGGCCCTGATGTCGGCGGCCGCATGCACATGGGGCGATCGAGAAACGACGAGGTTGCGACCTGTATCCGGTTCAAACTCAGGGAAGATCTGCTTAAACAGATGGCAGCGCTTTTAAAAGTCCGGGAGGTGCTCATCGCCCTTGCCGAGACGCACCGGGAATCGTTCATGCCCGGTTTTACCCACATGCAGCACGCCCAGCCCACCACCCTCGCCCATCACCTTCTCGCCTACGAGCAGCAGTTCTCGCGGGACTTCGACCGGCTGCGTGACGCGTACGTCAGGGTCAACCTCTGCCCGCTCGGCGCTGCCGCGTTTGCCTCCACCGGCTACCCCATTGACCGGGAGTACACCTCAAAATTGCTCGGGTTTGACGGTCTTGTCGAAAACACCATGGACGCGGTTGCCACCCGGGACTTTGCGCTCGAAACCCTTGGCGATCTCTCCATTCTCATGGCAAACGTCAGCCGGCTCTGCGAGGAACTGGTCATCTGGAGCACGTCGTTTGTAAAGTTTGTCTCGCTTGACGATGCGTTCTGCTCAACCTCCTCTATCATGCCGCAGAAGAAGAATCCGGACACCGCCGAGATCATGCGGGCAAAGACCGGTTCGGTCTTCGGCGCCTATACGGGAGCGCTCATGACGGTCAAGGGCCTCCCCATGAGTTACAACCGCGACCTCCAGGAACTCACGCCCAACATCTGGCGCGGGATGCGGGACGCAAAAGAGAGCCTCCGGCTCCTCATTGATATGCTGTCGAGCGCGACCTTTGACACGGAGCGCATGAAAGAGGAGGCCGGCAAGGGATTCTCCACCGCAACGGAACTTGCCGATACGCTCGTGCGGGACTATGGCCTGCCGTTCCGCACCGCCCACAACATCGTGGGCCGGTCGGTCTCGAAGGGCAGCCTGACCCTCGAGACCCTCGAGGAATCGGCAAAGGAACTCGACCTCGGGATCTCGCTTGCGGGTAAAGGACTCACGCAGGACCAGATCGAAAAAGCGCTTGACGTGGCAAACTCGGTCGGTCTCCGAAAGGCAACCGGTGGTCCGGCGCCGTTTGCGACCAAGATCGCGATCGCGGACCGGAAAAAGCAGCTGGATACGGACTCCTCGCTTATCGATGCGAGGCTTGCGAAGATATCAAAGGCAAAGGAAGACCTGCTCTCCGATGCACGGAGGCTGGTAGCATAACCGGTTTTTCTTCAGGAGATCATGTCTCCTGCACCTATGGCAACAAGACCCTCGCGGGGACCTACATCACCGACCGCGACGGCATGGCGGTCGTAAAACTCTCAAGCGGGTACAATATCGGGGTTGAGAAGGCGTGCTGCACGCTCGTCTCCCCGGCTCCTGCCTCTGCCCCCCACGGCGTTCCGGTCAGGCAGGACCCGGACCTTCCCGAGCTTGCTATCATCTCAACCGGCGGCACGATCGCGAGCCGGATCGATTACCGGACCGGGGCGGTCACGAGCCAGTTCGATGCGGACGATATCCTGACCGCGATCCCGGCGCTCGCCGAGATCGGGCGGTACCGCACAAAAGTACTTTACACGATCCTCTCCGAGAACATGACGCCCGCCATCTGGCAGGAACTCGCAAAAGCCGTGTATGATGAGATCAAGCACGGCGTCGCCGGGGTCATGGTCACGCACGGCACCGACACGATGGCCTACAGCGCGGCCGCCCTCAGTTTCATGCTCGATACCCCGGTCCCGGTCATCTTTGTCGGTTCGCAGCGCTCGGCCGACCGCCCCTCAAGCGACAATGCAATGAACGGGGTCTGTGCGGCGCTGGCAGCAGAAAGTGATCTCGGGGAAGTGGCAGTTGTTATGCACGCGACGACAAACGACGATTCCTGCGCCATCCATAGGGGGACAAGAGTCAGGAAGATGCACACCTCCCGGCGGGACGC